>NZ_JAXAVW010000013.1:0-241210 GCF_033949945.1 Lentzea miocenica | reverse complement strand
ATCAGTCGTCAAGTGCGCTGAACTGCGCCGAACGTCCTGTTTCTGCAGGTCAGGCGGCCGTGAACTCGTATCTGGGGGTCAAGGGGCAATGCCACGTAGCTTAAGTTGATCTTGCTGTGTGGGGTTGCAGGAAATAGAAGCGGATCGTGGGTGGTCCGGGGTGGCGGGTGCTGGCGGGTTCGTCGTGTTTCTTGGGGCGGTAGCTGTTGTGGCGCATGCGTTTGACGGCGCGTGGGCAGGTGCGGTGCCGGCGGGGCGGGATGCGCATGGCCGCGATCGCGGTGTGGATGCGGGGTAGCTGGTCAGTCCAGTCCTGAGGGGGGAATGTCCGCCGTGCCGGTGGCGGTGCGGCGGATCAGGCGCAGGGTCTGGGTGTAGGAGATCCGGTCGGGGTCCGGATCGGCGGCGGTGGCGGCCTGTGTGATCAGGGTGGTGATGGCGTGGTGGGTGATCAGCCAGGCCCAGATCTCCTGGTAGGCCAGCTCGGGCAGCCGGGAACGCAGGACGCGGCCGGGTCCGCGGAGGTGGGTTTTGAGCTGGTCGTTGCCGGTTTCGTGTTCCCACCGCTGGTGGTAGGCGCCGGCGAGTTCGTCGGGGTGGGCGTGGGCGGGGTCGAGGATGGTGGTGAGCAGGGTGATCACCTCGCCGGTGCCGTTGCCGGCCCGGTCGGGCACGTCGTACTCGATCACCCGTGCCCACTGGCCGTCGCTGGGATGGATGGTGTGTCCGGCGCGGGCGGCCGCGGTCACGCGGTCGCGGCGTTCACGTTTGTGGGTTTTCGGGTTGTTCAGCATGGTCAGGTAGGTGCCGTCGGCCAGGACCCGCACCACTGGCAGCTCCAGCTGGGTCGGCGCCCGCCACAACAGCGCCGCCCCGGTGGCGGCGGCGGTTTCCCAGGCGGGCCAGGAGTAGAAGTTGCGGTCCGCGGTCAGCAGCTCATCCGCTCGCAGCCGGGGATACAGCTTGCCCGCCAACGCCTTCTCACTCATGGCGTAGGTGCCGATCTCGGCGGCGAGGAAGGCGTGCGTGCCGCACTCGGTCAGCGTCACCACCCGCGCTTTCGGGAACGCCGAGCGGCCCTCGCCGGTGCCGGCGTAGCCGAACTCGGCGGCGTTGGCCTCACTGTCGGGCAGGTCCGCCTCGAACCCGTCGATCGCCACCAGCCGCCAGTCCCGCAGCCACGCCCCGCGCGCCCGGCCGGCCGCGAGCATGCCCGCCATCGGCCCGGCTTCCCCGCCCGCCGGGCCGCAGACCCGCTCGAAGATCTCGCGAAACACGGTGGGGCCCAGCCTTTTGCGGGCCTGGGTGATCGCGCTGGAGGTCGGCGGCGTCCAGGACGCGTTCCAGCAGCCCCACCGATCAAGCGACCCGGTCACCTTGGTCACGACCTCGGCGTAGTCGTCGTCAGGGAACAGGCACAACGCCATCGTCAGATAGGCCACCACATGCGGCGGCAACTTCCCATCCGACCTGCGGGCCCCCGCCCCGCACACCGTGATCGCCTCGTCCACCGCGTCCCGCGGCACCGCCGTGACCAGCACACCCAGCGACACCTGATCCGGCAACGCCACACCCGCATCCACGAGCAGCAACCGTGCCAGCGTCCGGCGTGATGATCAGGACACCACGCCGGACCATCCACACAACACCAAGATCAACTTAAGCTACGTGGCATTGGGTCAAGGGGTCGCAGGTTCAAATCCTGTCGTCCCGACGGTCTGAATCAGCCCGCTGATTCTGGGTAAAAGCCCAGGTAGGCGGGCTTTTTCGTACACCCGAAACGATCTTTGCATGATCACCATTTTCATGATCAAAAGGCAGATGAAGGAGTGAATAAGGTGCCGCTGGCTCCTTCGTTTTGACCAAGCGCAAATGAGGTCACCACGAACGGGTGAACTTGCCGAACGGTCCTGAACAAGCGTCAACCGGTGCGAACCGACGTCATCGGTAGCCAACCCAACCTGGCGTGGTGTGCTGCCCGCTGACAGGCAGCCGCCAGCGGGCGTCTTGAGCCGGCGCCTGTACCCAGGCTGCGCCGTGCTGACCTGAACTGCGGCTACTATCCCGCAAGACAGCCCATCCGGGCTGAGGCGTCTGGCCTGCGGCAGTACATCACCGGCGGGAGTCACTCGCCGTCAGCTTCTGCTGTGCCGAGATTTGCGCAAGTTCGAATCCCCGGCGGGAGCACCAAAGGATGGGAACAGGACTGACCAGCGGTTTTATGTCGGCAGCCTGGTGGTCGAGTCATTGTTCGACCTATCCCCGCCCGAGTAGCGGCCTGGGGACGGGTCGCTCGGACCCGTCCCCGCTCCGGCGTTCCCCCTCAAGCCGAGTGACCATGGGACTGCCTCAACCAGCCATGAAGGCGGGGAGTTGCGGGAGTGCCCAGCGGAAGAGGTCTTGCGGGAGCCACTCGGGCCTGTGGCGTACGCCGCCTGCATCCGCTCCGTCGCCTTCTGCCGCACCAGTCGTCGCGACGGCAGGCGTAGCCGATCTCGTAGTTGACGATCCCGCCAGTCGCCCTCCGTGCTTGTTGAAGCGGCCGTGGGCCGTCCGGCCGGCGCGTTGACGGGTTGTTGATCAGGTGATGGGTGGAGCCGCGGCGTACTCCTCGTCGGTGACGGGGGTCAGCCAGTGCACGACATCGTGGTCGGCATCGCCCTCGTTGATGGCCAGGTGGACCATCAGCCGGTTGGGTGCCGCACCGTGCCAGTGCTCTTCGCCGGCCTCGAACAGCACGCGATCGCCGGGCCGGATGACCTCGACGGGGCCGCCTCGGCGCTGGCACAGGCCGATTCCTTCGGTGACGAAGACGGTCTGGCCCAGCGGGTGGCGATGCCAGTGGGTCCGTGCGCCGGGCATGAAGTGCACCAGGTTGGCGGTGACCCGGGATGGGGCGGGAGCCGCTGCGACGGCGTCGATGTAGACGTCGCCGGTGAACCAGTCGGCGGGCCCCTTCGCGGTGTCGATCGAGCTTCGGGTGATCTGCACGGAGGTTCCTTCATCGGTGAGTGCGCGCGGGCCGCGAGGTGATGTCCGGCGTCGCGATCGGGGGATCAGGGCGTGAGGAGGGCCTTGATGGCTCGGCGTTCGTCCGTGGCCCGGTAACCCTCGGCGACCTGCTCGAGGGGCAGGGTGAGGTCGAAGACCTTGCCGGGCTCGATTCGGCCCGACAAGACGCGGTCGATGAGGTCGGGCAGGTAGCGGCGCACGGGGCCGGGGCCGCCGCGCAGTCCGACGTGGGAGAAGAACAGCTCTTGGCCGTCGACGGCGACGTCGTGGGGGACGCCGACGAAGCCGACGTTGCCGCCGGGCCGTGCCGAGTGCAGGGCTTGCTGCATGGCCTGTGCGGTGCCGACGCATTCCAGGACGGAGTCGGCGCCGATGCCGCCGGTGAGGTCCTTGATCCGGGCGATGCCGTCCTCGCCGCGTTCGGTGACGATGTCGGTGGCGCCGAACTGCCGGGCGAGGTCCTGCCGGGAGGCGTGCCGCGACATGGCGATGATCCGCTCCGCGCCCATCTCCTTCGCCGCGATCACCCCGCACAGGCCCACTGCGCCGTCGCCGACGACCACAACGGTCGAACCGGGCGTGACCTCGGCGGCGTCGGCCGCCCACCAGCCGGTGCCCATCACGTCGGACACGGCCAGCAGACCGGACCAGAGCTGTTCGCCGGGCACCTCGTCGGTGGCGACCAGGGTCCCTGGGCGTTGGGGATGCGCACGTACTCGGCCTGGCAGGTGCTCATGAATTCACGGTGCAGGCAGTTCGACTGGAAACCGTTGCGGCAGTTGGCGCAGGTGTTGTCCGAGGTGGCGAAGGAACCGACGACGAACTGGCCGGGAGCGACCGAGGTGACCTCGCTGCCGACTTCCTCGACGAAGCCGACGTACTCGTGTCCCATCGGGTGTGCCTCGCCGACCGGCTCCAGTCCGCGCCAGGGCCACAGGTCCGAACCGCACACGCAGGTGACAGCCGTGCGGATGATCGCGTCGGTCGGGTGGAGGATCTTCGGGTCGTCCAGGGTCTCGACGCGGACGTCGCCGGGGCGTGGATCACTGCTCCGCGCATGAGGGTCCTTTCGGTGGCGAGGTGGCGCTGTCTCACACGGACGGTGGTTCGCCGGTGAGGCCGGGATGCGGCCCGAGCGGACCCGCATCGCAGGGGTCCCGCCTGTTCCCTACCCGGGAAACGCGCCGGAATTCGCTTGGAGAAGGCACTGTCCATAGGTGTACTGACAGGGCAACCTTCGCTGGCATGGAGCCGAATGAACCGAGAATGCGAACTGGCGCAGGCCAGGTCCTGTAGGCATCCGCCAAGCGCACTGTCGCGCCCGGTGCTCAGCGCTCAGGCGATGGCACGATGCTGGTCTCGGAGGCTGCCCAGGAGGCAAGCAGCGACAGCGCCTGCGCAGTCGACGAGTCGGGCTCTGCGGTGTAGATCGTCATGATGAGATCCGGCTCGGCCCGCAGTTCCATGCTCTCGTACGCCAGGTCGAGATCGCCGACGACGTGGTGGTGAAAGGTTTTCCTGCCGGTGCCGTGGATGCGGACGTTGTGCGCGCCCCAGCGGCAGCGGAACTCGTCGCTGCGGGTGGACAGCTCGCCCACGAGGTCGTGCAGGCCTTTGTCGCGCGGATCGACGCCTGCGGCGGTGCGCAGATTTGCCACGAGCATGTCGGCGGCGACGTTCCAGTTCGGGTAGAACCGGCGCGCGGCAGGGTCGAGGAAGGTAAACCGGCCGAAGTTCGGTACACCGGCTGAGTCGGTGTAGACGTCGCTGTACATCGCGCGGCCGAGCAGGTTCGCGGCGAGCAGGTCCTGACGCAGGTTCACCACGATCGCCGGGGCGGTGACGCTGTCGAGCGTCCATTGCAGGCTGGGCCGGATCGCGCGTTGTTTCGGCTTGCGGGTGGGACGCAGCAGTGCGCCGCTGCCGTTGGCCTCCTGTGCCAGGCGCAGCAGGTGGGCGCGTTCGGCGTCGTCCAGTTGCAAGGCGCGGGCGACTGCCTCCAGCACGCCGGGGGAGACCCCGGCGAGTTGGCCGCGCTCGAGTTTGGCGTAGTACTCGACGCTCATTCCGGCCAGAGCGGCTACCTCGGTGCGGCGCAGCCCGGGGACGCGGCGCTGCCCCGCGGTCGGCAGGCCGGCCTGCTCGGGCGTGACTTTGGCACGCCGCGAGGTGAGGAAGTCGTTCACTTCGGCTCGGTTGTTCACGTTCTCGACGGTACGACGCATCCCGCTGAACTGGGATGTACTGCCGGTACACCTATGGCTGGTGTCTTCTTGGGCCCGCCCGGAGCGGGTTTGCTCGAACACATGCCCGCACTGATCTCCTCGCCGGCGCCGCTGGCCGACAGGGGCGTGTCCCGCCTGGTGCGTCGCCAGGCGCGGCTCACCGCCGGCCTGGTCGCCACCGTGATCTTCCTGACCGCGATCGCGCCGCTGGCCACCGACATGTACGTGCCGGCGTTCCCCCGCGTCGCGGGTGACCTGTCGGCGACGGCGACGCAGGTCCAGCTGACTCTGACCACTTTCTTCGTCGGCATGGCCCTCGGCCAGCTCATCGGCGGCCCGGTGTCCGACCAGCACGGCCGGCGGCGGCTGCTGATCGCCTCGATCGTCGTCATGACGGTCGCCTCGGTCGTGTGCGCTCTCACCCCCTCCATCGCGGTCATGATGGCGGGACGCTTCATGCAGGGCTTCGCCGGCGGCTGGGCCATGGTGATCGGCCGGGCCGTCATCGTCGACCTCGCTCGTGGCGCCCGGCTGGTGCGCATCCTGAACGTCATCGCGGCCGTCGGCGGCATCGCGCCGATCGTCGGGCCGCTGCTCGGCGCGGTCATCCTGCAGCTGTCGCACTGGCGAGTGTCGTTCTGGGCCGTCGCCGCCATGGGCGTCGCGATGACCCTCGCCGTGCTGGCGGCCGTACCGGAGACGCTGCCGGTCGAGCGGCGGCACGGCGGCGGCCTGCGAGCGTTCGTCACCAACGGACGACAGGTGCTGCGGCAGCGCCGCTACATCGGTTACGTGCTGGTCAGCGGGTCAGCGATGGGTGCTGTGTTCGCCTACGTGGCGACGTCGGCGTTCGTGCTGCAATCGATGAACGGGATGTCCCCGGTCGCGTACTCGGCCGACTTCGCCGCCAACGCCGCCGGCATGACGGCCGCCGCGCTGATCGCCGCCCGGCTCGCCGGACGCGTCGCGACACGCAAGGTCATCGTCGCCGGACAGATCGCCGCCCTGCTCGCCGGCGTGGCGATGCTCGCCGGTGCGTTGTGGTGGGACACCCCACTGCCGCTCGCGATCGTCTGCTTCGCCGTGCTCATGACCGCGCAGGGCCTCATCGGCCCCAACGGCGGCGCACTGGCCTCCGCGGAGGTCCCCGAGCACCCCGGCACCGGCTCGGCGCTTCTCGGCTTCGTCCAGTGGATCGCCGCCGGCGTCATCGCCCCGATCGCCGGGCTCGGCGGCGAGCACACCGCAGTGCCGATGGCCCTGCTGATGATCACGTGCGTCGCGCTGTCCATGGCGGGCCTGCTCATCCTCGCCCGACCCGCGAAGACGTCCACCGCACCAACCGGCGCGGTCGCCTGAGCAGCCACCGCTGCACACCACCGACCGTCGCACCCTTTCCCGCCAATCGAATGTGAGGACCACTTTCATGGAACGCCGCAAAGCACTTGGACTGTTCGCTGCGACCGCCGCCTCCTTCACGGTCCTGCCCTCCCTCGGTGCGGGGACCAGCCTCGCCGAAGACGCCACGGGACAGGGCAAGGGCGGCTACACCTTCGCGCTGGACAAGAACGTCAAGCGGACCTCGGTGCGGTTCAAGAACCGCTACGGCATCCAGGTCGCCGGCGACCTCTACGTGCCGAAGAACGCCAGGGGTAAGCTGCCCGCCCTGGTGGTCAGCGGACCGTTCGGCGCGGTCAAGGAACAGTCCTCGGGCCTCTACGCCAACGAGTTCGCCCGCCGCGGCTACGTCGCCCTCGCCTTCGACCCCTCCTTCACCGGGGAGAGCGGCGGTGCGGTGCGCGACGTGGCCTCGCCCGACACCTACACCGAGGACTACAGCGCCGCCGTCGACTTCCTCGGCCTGCAGAAGATCGTCGACCGCGATCGGATCGGCGCGCAGGCAATCTGCGGCCTGAGCGGCATGGCGCTCACCGCCGCGGCCGCGGACAGCCGCATCAAGGCCGTCGCCACGACCTCGATGTACGACATGTCGCGCAGCATGTCCCGCGGTCACCAGGACTACTACACACGTGAGCAGCGCCAGAAGGTCGTCGACCACCTCAGCCGGCAGCGCTGGATCGACGCCGAGAACGGCACCAACGCGCGGCTCTCCCACGAGGTCCCCTTCGACCAGAACGGCAACGTCGCCCCCACCAACCGCGTCCTGCCCAAGACCCTCCCGCCGGACGCCGACCCGATCACGAGGATCTTCTTCGACTACTACCGCACCGAGCGCGGCTTCCACCCGCGCTCGATCAACTCCACCACCGCGTGGACCGCTACCACGCCGATGTCGTTCTTCGCCTTCCCTCTGATGACCAACATCGACATGCTCGCGCCCCGCAAAGCCCTTCTGGTGGCCGGTGCCGATGCGCACTCCCGCTACTACTCCGAGGACGTCCAGGCGATGGCCCCCGGAACCGTCGACCTCGTGATCGTCCCAGGCGCGGACCACGTCGACCTGTACGACCGCAAGGACCTCATCCCCTTCGACAGGCTCGACGAGTTCTTCACCAAGAACCTCGCCTGACCGCAAGTGCGTCGGCTGCGGAAGCGGCCCTCTGGGAAACAGTCGGAACGGTCACCCCGCGCAGCTTCCTGATGCCACCGCAGGTACGGATTGCCTACCGCGCGCACAGACCCGATCAACCCGCGCAAGCGCACGAACCGAACGAGGACCAGTCGCCAGCGCGGGACTTCGTTGTCAACCGATGACAGCCCATTCGACACATCGTCGCGGGCGGGCTCATCTGACATGGATATGGAGACGCCCATGCCAGCCTCACGCACGGTCGTCTGCGCAGCGCTGTTGACGGTCGTCGGAGTGACCGTCGCCAGCTGTGGTGGAACGCCATCGACCTCACCCGGCAGCGCCCGGGACGCAGCCCGCTCACCGACAGCCGCAGCGCCGCAGCCGAGCGGCACCCCCAGCGACACGGACTCCTCGCCTCACCAGGAAGAGCAGATGAAGATCCAGATCACCGTCGGCGACCAGCGCCTTCAGGCCACGATCTTCGATAGCGCCACTGGCCGTGACCTCATCGCCCAGCTACCCCTGACCATCGACATGATCGATCACGGCTCGGTGGAGAAAACCGGACCGCTGCCCGCACCGCTGTCACGGGACGGTCAACCAGACGGCGCGGACCCCGACATCGGGGATGTCGGGTACTACGCACCCGGCAACGATCTCGTCTTCTACTACGGCGACCAGTCCTACTATTCCGGCATCGTGATCATCGGACGTCTGGACGGCGACGCCTCCAGCCGCATCGCCGACCTGGACGGCACCATCACCGCGACTGTCGAAATCCACACCTAACGAACTGGTGGTGACCAACTCACCGCCCACGCCGAACCCCGGTCGCGGGGCGGTCGGCCTGTGGACCTACGCCAATGTGCGCGACATCCTCACCAACCCGAAGTACACCGGAAACATGGTGTGGAACCGCCGCGCCCGCAAATCCGGAGGCAACGCCCGCAACCCCGCGGGCGAGATGCTGTGGGCCAACTTCACCGACCGCCCGAGCTTGGAGACCTTCCGCACGCTCCGCCAGGCCACCGCCGAGGATTTTCCGTCCTGGCGGGAACGCGTGCTGGCCTTCCTCTCTGATGTTCCGCCCGCGACAGGATCCTGGTCGCCGGGTCCCTCGACGCTGATGGAGATCCTGCTGGCCGACGACGAGATCGAGGCCGCCTGGCAGGCCGCTGTCGACGGCGGTTGTTCGGCGGGCTGTGGCTCCGCCTTGCGCGGGCCCGTGCCGCGAGCCACCCGGCCGACTCCATCCCGGTCTCACCGTGCCGCCGACCGCGATCGAGCTCCGCAACCGTGACTCTTACTAGACGGCGGCCAGTCTGCTGGCCGAGGTCAAGTTCCTGTTCGCCCGCTGCGACCGGGACGGTGGCTTCTGCGACCACATGGCCGCCGTGCGCGACGCACACCGCACGAAGTGGGCTCTACGCCAGGAACTCGACTGGGCCACCTACTCTGATCAGCGGCAATGAGGACGCCCCGGTGATCAGGCAGGATCTCTGTACACACATGGCGCGATTCGACCTACTGCGAGATCGCCCGTCATGACGGGTCGTGGCCGATCGACCTCGCCTCCGCAGTCCTGCTCGCCGACCTTCTCGACCTGACCTTCACTCCATCCGCAGGACAAAGGGCGGCGGCTCAGCTCGGGTAGACCTTCGCCCACGGGTGCTCGGACCATCAGATGGTTTCCGGGAACTGGGCGAAGGAGGTATCACGGTCAGCCTTCGCTGATCTGCCGCATGCCGTTGACGTTGTCATGGCGGCTGACGGCCTCGGTGTTGGGCATGTGCTGATGCTGTCAGCGTTGTTCTCCGGGCGGAAACGAAGCGAGGTCGGTGTGCCCCCAGGGGGCACACTGCCAACCTGGGCTGACCTGCGGCTTTGCACTTCGCGCCCTTGATGGTCCTCTAGAAGGACCTAGGCTGAACTGCGGAAACGCTTGATCGCTGTGGTGCCCCGGCAGGACTTGAACCTGCACCCCTACGATCATGCCTTTGACCTGCGCGTGACGGAGCGTTCCAGTGGCGCAGGTTGGTGATAGGCGACTCGAACCGGCATCGCTTGGCGGAACAGCCCACGATCTGTGGTGCAGACCGTCAATCGTGGCGGGCTTGGCCTACGGCCATCCACTCCAGGAGCGCGTGGATGGCCCTGGCTTGTGCCGCTGCGAGCCGATCACCGGCGGGACCGTCGACATAGCGGATGTCGAATGTGACGGTCAGATCGCCGCACACGGCGTCAACAGCGGTCGATGTCGGTGGTTCTCGGCGTTGACCTGAGGTGTCGGATGCGGACGAAGCCGTCATAGGGCTGAGTGTCGACCAGTCGAATCCGGTGTGCTGTCTGGGCAACTCGGTCGGGTCGGAAGTAGTTCAGTCCGAGCGCGGCCCGCCCCGCCATCTATCAGGTCGTCGCGTATCGGGGGCGATGACGAGATCTCAACGGTGACTACTCTCATCGTTCCGCAGCCAGGCCGGCGACCACGTCGAACTTGCGGTCCAATCCCGTGAGCCTCAGCGGCCGGAGGACCGCGCGGGTGCGTGCTACTACGATGAACTCGACCTCGGCGGTCACGGTGGCCTCCCACACGGCCATCAAGGTGGCCAGGCCGGCGATGCCGAGGAAGCTCACCGCGGTGAGGTCGACGATGAGATCCGGGCCCGCCTTGCGGACGTGCTCCTGGAGACGAGTGTGCAGTACTGGACCACTGCGCGCGTCGACCTCGCCGAGTACCGCGATCACGACGGACCCTCGTCGGACAAGCTGTTCTGTGACGGTGAATCGCATGGTGCCCGGGTATGGGCCTAGCTGGCGGGAGACGCTCTGGGCGATCACGGGCGCCCTAGGCAGACGGACGGTGCTCACGGGATTCTCCTCGGGGAACCGTGGCGACCGCGGGGTCCAGGCGGGCGGAGGGCTGAGAAGCCGCAGGGTAGGTATCAGCGGAGTCCGCGCACAAGCCGCGCCGGGTGCCACCACTCGATCGGGTTGTCATCTGTGCCCGTTCAGCCGTCACGATGTCGCGTTGAGCTACAGCTCCAGTTGCCCCTGTTGAACTGTGGACGGGCTATTGCTCGGGCATGCGGAAGACTCCGCGTTGCAGCGGTTCGATCGCTGTCCCCTCCTCGGCCCTGTTCAGCGAGTGCTGCAGAGTTCTACGCTGGCGAGGTATCCCACCCGGTCAGAGCTTCTGCTGGACCGCATCGGCTTGACGCGGTGGATCGGGGTGCATCGGACATCCGCTCCGGACCTTGGCGGCGCACGCGTCGAGTTGCTGACGCGCCAAGGAGGTCGCTGAGTTGTCTCCCACCTGCATGTTTGCCGTCCTGAGTGGACAGTCGGGCGAATTTGGCGGCCGAACTTCGCCGGTGGCAAGGGGATTTCGATGAGGAGCCGCGTTCGAGGATCCTCCGAGCATTCCGCCTCGCCGGGGAACAAGGCAGACCGGGCGTTCCGTCACGCGAGCGTTGCCGCGGGAGCGGGGCTTCTGCTCATGTCCGCGCTAGCGGGCTTTGCCAAGTTCGTTGCACTGGACGGCCTGGTGGCCAAGGGAGATCCGGTACAGACAGCCGCGAACATCACGGAGTCCGCCGGCCTGTTCCGGTTCGGTGTTGCATGTGTATTCGTGGTGATCGCCCTCGACGTCGTTGTGGCGTGGGGTCTGTACCGTGTGTTCAGCCCGGCGGGCAAGAACCTCTCGATGCTCTCGGCGGCGTTCAGGCTGGTCTACACGGCGGTCTTCATGGTGGCGATCGGCCAGCTCCTCAGGGGGCTGCGCCTGCTCGGCGACGACGACTACCTCGCGGTGTTCGGCGCAGAACAGTTGCACGCCCTGGCGCTGCTGGAAGTTACCGCGTTCAACGATCTGTGGATGGCGGGTCTCGGCCTGTTCGGGCTGCACTTGATCCTCGTCGGCTACCTGGCCTATCGATCAGGATACGTACCAAGGCTTCTGGGTGTCCTGCTCGTTGTCGCGGGACTCGGCTACGTGATCGACAGCTTCGGCGTGATGCTGTCCCAGAGCGCTTGGACCGATGTCGCGTCGTACACGTTCATCGGCGAATTCCTGCTGGCGCTGTGGCTCGTGATCTGGGGGAGCCGGCTCACCATCAGCGAATCACAGCCCCACGAAGACCCTGTTGCCACAACACGATGACAGATAATTCCAACTGAATAGAGAGTGAATCCCATGTCAGCACCCGAGAAGCCGCTCATGCCGGCCGTCGCCGATCCGGCGATGCGGCGGAGTGGGCCGACAACCGCCTCGACCAGGAAGACCGCAGCCCTCGTGGGGGTGCTCTTTCTCACCGCCACCACCGCGTTCATCTTCGCGGACATGCTCATCGGCGGCGTCCTGAGCCGGCCGGACTTCCTGACCGGCGCCTCCTCCGACACCGGCAGCCTGGCCACCGGTGCATCTCTGCTGGCCGGCCAGTTCGGGGTGGTGGGCATCGCGGTTCTGCTGTTTCCCTTGCTGAAACGCCACGGTGAGTCGCTGGCCCTGGCACACGTCGGTTTCCGGGTCGCGGAGCTTGCCGCGAGTTTGTTCTATCTGGCAGTCCCGCTCGTGGTGATCGAACTCGGCGCCGGGGTACGCGACGGCACCATCGACGCGTCCGCTTCCACGACTCTCGGCGCCCTGGTGCAGGCACAGCACGGCGTGGCCACTCTGTTGATCTATCTGGTCACCACGGCGGCCGGCATGTGCATGGCCGTGTTGCTGTACCGATCGCGGCTGATCCCACGCCCGATCGCGATCCTCGGCCTGGTCACCTACCCCGCGCTGCTGGCAGGGTGCCTGCTGGACTTGTTCAACGTCGTCGACATGACACAGGGTGTAGGGCTGCTCGCACTGGCCCCAGGCACCGTCTTCGAGGTGATCCTCCCGATCTGGCTGTTCGTCAAGGGATTCGCCTTCCCCGCCCAGGACTGAGGATCGGCCTCAGCCTGGGGAGTGCTGGGGCTGATCCAGCTCGGGCAGTGCGGGGACAAGCCTCAGCGCGCGGTTGTGGCGCGGTTCGGTCCGCGTCTTGGCCTCGTTGACCTGCCGGATCAGCTCGTTGCGGACATCGTTGAGTGCGGCCGGCAGGTCCGGCTCGGACGAGGTGGCGACGAGGTGCAGGCGGGGAGTGCGGTTGATCCAGCACTCCAGGGTGACTCGTTGCTCGACGCCGCGGCGGTCCTTCACGCTGATCTCGAGGTCGACCTGGTCGTCGTGGAACGAGCGCAGGCGCGAGCCGAGTGCGGCCAGACGCTCCACGACCCAGCCGCGTTCGTTCGAGAGGAAGCCGGTGGCGAGGTGCAGGCGGTTGGTGATCACCGCGGTGTCCTCTGGCAGTTCGCTCATCTACTCACTTGTCCTTTTGTGGAGTGTTCTCAAGGTGGCCAGCAGGCCACGCAGTGACGTGGTGGCCAGCCCGATGGAGGCGTCGCTCGCGCCGTAGGGGATCACCAGCGTGTCGTCGTGCAGCAGGGCGCCGCAGGAGTAGACGACGTTGGGCACGTAGCCGTCGCGTTCGGTGGCGGCGGGCAGCAGCAGCGGTTCCGGCAGCGTCGCCAGCACCCGTTCGGGGTGGTCGAGGTCGAGGAGCATCGCGCCCATCGAGTAGACCCGCATGGGGCCGACGCCGTGGGTCAGCACGAGCCAGCCCTCGGGAGTCTCGATGGGGGAGCCGCAGTTGCCGACCTGGACGAGGTTCCAGTCCCTGCCGGGCACTTCCACGGGCTGGGTACCGTTCCAGGTCCTGATGTCGTCGGAGGTCACCACGGCCGAGCTTTCGCCGTCTCCGCGCGTCAACGCCGCGAACCGGCCCCCGACCTTCCTGGGGAACAGGGCCATGCCCTTGTTGCGAGCGGCCGAGCCTGTTGTCTGCGTGACGTGGAAGGTGCGGAAGTCCTTGGTCTGCAACAGTTGCGGTGCGACATCGACACCGTCGAAGGCGGTGTAGGTCGCGTAGTAGGTCGGCTCGCCGTCATCGTCGGTGAAGCGCACGAACCTGGCGTCCTCCATGCCCTGGCGTTCGGACGGGCCGGTCGGCCAGAGCACCCGTCCACTGATGACGGTGTCGTCGGGGAACTCCGAGGTGTAGTTGCACGCGGCGATCCACCGGATCAGCTCGACGGTCCGGTGCGCCTCCTGGCGGGCGACCAGACTCGGGTGCAGGTCGGCCAGCACCAGGTCCAGCTCGGCACCGGTGAACCGCGCGGGCAACCACCGGTTGAGCACGGCGGAGACCTCGTCGTCCTGGCCGAACTCGGCGAGCTTGCCTTGGAAGAGGCTCTTCTCGTACACCGCCTCCCGGTGCAGACCGGTGGTGACGACGTTCGGGGGCGTGTCGACGGTGAGCGCTCCACCGGGACCGATCACCCCGGTGCGGAAGCCGATCGAGGACAGATGACCCTCACCGATGCCGCGCACGCTCAGCACAAATCTCAGCTGCCCCGGTGTCATCCCGCTCTGATCAGGGTGCGCGACCATCGACGGGTTGCACAGCGCGGCGCCCTCGATGGCGTACTCGTGGGTGAAGTACGCGCCGATCAGCAATCTGCGGGAGTCGGACAGTTCGACATCCGGGGACAGGCGGTGGCTCACGCTCGCGAAGTGATCTGCGAACATCACCTGGACGTCCCGGTGCCTGCCTGCGAACAGGCGGATCGTGCGGTCCAGCATGGTGCACACCGTCGCCTCGTCCAGCGCCATCACCCGACGGATCACGGCCGCGGACCGCGACTCGTGCTCCGGCCGCTCCTCTCCTGGCACGAACAGCTTGGAGATGACGCGGCGCGGGTTCGGCCGCAGCCGCACCGATGTGCGCGTGACTCCGGCGTTCATCCGGTGCTCCCCAGCAGAGTGCGGCCGTGTTGCAGAGTGGAGATCAGCGCCAGCGTCGACTCCGCACCCTGGTTGCGATTGGGGCCGTTGGGGGTAAGTCCGTCGTAGCCGCCACCCGTCTCCACGTCGCGCATGGGCACGCCGAGGTCGTTGTCACCGTCGAACCACGCGACCGCGCGGCGGACACCGGCTTGCCACCTCAGGTCGCCGGTGACCTGGTGGGCGCGTGCACACGCGTCCGCGAGCGCCGCGACCTCGATGGGTTGCTGGTCGAACGCCGGGCGGCGTTCGCCGACGCGCCAGCCGCCTGCCGGGGTCGGTGAGAGGTGGACCTCGAGGGACTCGACGGTCAGCAGCCAGCCCAGCAGTCGCAGGCCGTCATCGCGGATCTGGGGATCCTCGAGGAGTTCGCCCGCGGCGATCAGCGCCTCGGGCAGCACGGCGTTGGCGTAGTAGAGGCGGTGCTCGGGCCACGGCCATTCAGCGGCG
The DNA here is from genome assembly GCF_033949945.1 of Lentzea miocenica. Classification (NCBI taxonomy): domain Bacteria; kingdom Bacillati; phylum Actinomycetota; class Actinomycetes; order Pseudonocardiales; family Pseudonocardiaceae; genus Lentzea; species Lentzea miocenica. The sequence goes on along the minus strand of NZ_JAXAVW010000013.1, from coordinate 226,116 downwards.
GGGCGCGGTTCGCCGACGTACGTGGCGACATCACCGAGCAGTTTGGCGGCGAGCGCGTGGCCGGGAACCACACTCAGCACTTCGGCTGCGCCAAGCGCTGCAAACGACGTCGACCGCACCGATGGCGGCCGGTGATGGGCGCTTCTTTCGAAGCCGGTCAGCGCGGCCTGGCGGATCCAGGGCACCGGGCAGCGGGCGGCCGCGGTGCCCAGCCCCCACAGCGCGCGTCCCCACCAGTCACCGAGTCCCGGCTCGTCCCGCCATGCGCGATCGGGGCCGAGCCGGTTGTGGAACTGGCCGTCGTCGGCCTGTGCGTGAGTGGTGAAGGCGAGATAGCGCTCCACCAGGACGACCAGCTCGGCGGACAGCTCCGACTCACGGCACAGAACGACCAGGCCGCGGGCGACGTCGTCCAGGCAGTAGCCGTGTTCCCGGCGGGGCAGCGGACCGTCGGCGTGCTCGTACAGGCCCGTGTCGTCGCTGAGCCGGAGCAGGTGGGCGAAACTCGGGCCGGTCACGTGGTCACGACGACTCGGGCGGCGAGCAGACGCTCCGTCAGGCGGCGATACCGGTTCGCGACGGCCGACCAGCTCAGTGCCGGGGCGAGACGCGCCGAACGGTCGCTCATCCCGGCCGCGAGTCCCGGTTCGGTCAGCACCCGCCGCAGTGCCGCACCGATGGCGGCCGGATCGCGGTGGGGCACCAGCAGCCCGGCCCCGTCCGCCAGCAGCTCGACGGCGTGCGGGAACTCGGTCGCGACCACCGGTTTACGGGCGGCCAGGGCTTCGATGAGCACGCCGGACGTGACCTGCTCGGATGAGTCGTAGGGCAGCAGGACGACATCGGCTTGGCCGACCAGTTCCGCCAGCGCCTCGACCTCACGGTAGGTCGGGTCGAACTCGACCAGGTCCGCGACGCCGAACGCGGCCGCGCGGTTGCGCAGGTTGCGGCGGTAGGCCTCGCCCTCATGCGCCAGCACCTTGGGATGGGTCTGGCCGGCCACCAGGTAACGCGGCTTCAGGTCGCGCAGCGCGCCCAGCGCGGAGATGCCCCACTCGATGCCCTTGCCGCGTCCCAGCAGTCCCCAGGTGAGGATCATCGGCCGGTCGGCGGACGGGCTGTGGGCGGGTGGCTCGACGGGGAGCGCGCCGTGTGGAATCACGACGACCTCATCGGGCCGCTCGATGGCGTAGCCGTCCACGAGCCGCTGCCGCGCGGCCACGGACATGGTCACCACGGCATCGGCGTGGCCGACGACCTCTTCGAGCACCTGCCGCTGGCCAGCGGTGGGCGTGGTGAGCACCGTGTGCAGGACGACGATCACCGGCACCCGCAGCCGGGCGAGCACGCCGAGCACGTCGTCGCCATCGCGGCCGGCGTAGATCCCGTACTCGTGCTGCACCACGACCATGTCGCAGCGGTTGAGCACCTCGGCCGCGTCCTCGACCGCGCCGGGAGTCATCTGGTGCACCATCCGGGTTTCCTCGGTGGCGACCGGCTCCTGGTGCGGCTCCGTGAGAACGCGGACCACCCGGCCCGTGCTTCCCGGCGTCACCGCGGTCAGATGGCGCAGCAGAGAAGCGGTGAACGTGGCGAGTCCACATTGCGTGGGCGGGTACGTGCTCAGAAAACCGTAGGTACGGGCCACGAAGCGGGCCTTTCAGATCGACGGAAGCGGACACTCCACTGTGGACGGATCAGGCGAGGGGTCGCCGCGCCTGGTCCGGGATGTGACCGTGCAAGCTCAGCCTGCGCATCTCGACGTGCTCCCGGCGCGCAGGCAGCGTGATGCGATGCCCGTCCAGCGTGGTCAGGTCGATGGTGCGCACGGGGCCTGAAACGAACCCGTCGAGCTGAGTCCGCCGCCATCGGTCGGCGAGGTGGTAGTAGCTCAGCCACAGGGTGTCGCCCAGCTCGGCGAGCAGTGTGCGCGGCGAGCGCCGAGGCCGCTCGGAGACCGGGTCGGTCGATGGAGCGATGGGAAGGTGGGATGCCGACATCATGTCGGGGACTCCCGTCCCCGGCCGGAAAGCAGCCGGTTCAGTTTTTCGCCGAGTACGACATGAGCTTGACCGCCCAGGTGCGAGGTGTTCCCGGCAAAATCAACTCTACACCAATTCCGCCGTGAACGACGAAACGCGCAGCATGGTTTTGGTAATCGATCACCGCAGCTAGGAGTACCTTCTGTTGATGCGGCAAATGCCGAGCAAGAAATACCGCGAGCGCGTAATATGGTGGTGAATCGCACAATTCGGCAGATCGAAATGTCTCGATTCGGCGTGCCGGCGGGGCGCGATGTCCTCCTGGCCGGCCGCGTGTGCGACCAGGAACGGAGCAGTCGACATGAGCACACCGATGCGGACGACCGAGGTGCTGACCACCGAGCGGCTGCTGTTGCGGCCGTGGCTGGTCGACGACGCGCAGGCAGCGCTGGAGATCTACGGGCACGCCGAGGTGACTCGATGGCTGAGCCCCGACATGGATCAGGTGCTGGATCTGGCTGCCATGCGATTGTTGTTGCAGCAGTGGATCGCCGAAGGCGCCCGGCTGCCCGCTCCGGCCGGGCGATGGGCGATCCAGCGCACCATCGACGACCAGGTGATCGGCGGCGCCATCCTGCTCCCGCTGCCTCCTGGCAACGAGGACTTCGAGATCGGCTGGCAGCTGCGCCCCGATGTCTGGGGCAACGGCTATGCCACCGAAAGCACTCACGCACTCGCCACGTGGGCGTTCAGCCGCGATGTCGAAGAAGTCTTCGCCGTCGTCAGGCCCGGTAACACGCGCGCCGCGGCCACTGTCCGGAAAAACGGCATGCACTGGGTCGGCGAGACCACCAAGTACTTCGGCGTCGAACTGCAGGTGTTCCGACTCCGCATCGCCGACCTCGACCAGGCGGCACCCACCGCGCTCCGCCCGCCGAACCTCGGCGGCGACTGACGCACCCGGCTGCTGTTCCTGAACGTGTACTCGCTTTCCGTCAGGCGGGCGGGCGGGTTACAACTCCGGCCAGGCTGATCGCGTCGTTCGCCTGGGTCGCGCTGTTGTTCACCGGGCGCCATCCGCAGGTTGTCGATTTCCTGCCCACACATCGCTTGCGGCAACACTGACACGTTCCCCGCCGGAACTGCCTCTGCTCGACCGGTACCACCGCCCTGCGTCGGTCCGTGTGGTCCCACGACCGGTCGGAGGCAGTGGGTGGTGTGAAGGGCTAGGGTTCGTTCGAGATCACAATGGCGAGGAGTGACCGACGTGGGCACGAATCGGCACCTCGACGTACTCGTGGCGGTCAATGAGCTCGCCAGGGCGGACCAGGAGCCCGTTGGTGTCCGTCATGTCTGCCTTGCCTGCCGGATAGGTCTGAACGCGGTCGGCGTCGGGGTCTACGTGGTCGGTGTCGCGCAACCGCTCGAGGTCGTCGGGACGGTCGGTGACGAGTTGGCCGAGCTGCAGGTGACGATCGGTGAGGGGCCTGCGACGGAAGCCGTGCGGCAGAACCAGCCGGTGTTCGTGCCCGACCTGGCGGACAGCTGGAGTATGAGGCGCTGGCCCGCGTTTGCCCCGGCAGCGGTCGCGGCCGGGGCGGCAGCGGTGTTCGTGATCCCCTTGACGCTGGGCGCAATCGCGCTGGGAGCGCTGGAGATTTGCCGGGACGCCGTCGGTCCGCTGGAGCCGGATGAGCTCGCGGACGCGCTGCTGTTCGCGGACACGGCGGCAACGCTGTTGCTCGGCCGGTCCGCGACGCCGGCGACGCTGGACTACTACCTGCGGGGTAGCGATCCGGAGCGCCGCTGGGGCGTGGTGCACCAGGCCACCGGCATGGTGTCGGTGCAGCTGGACACTGATCTGGGTGAGGCGTTCCTGCGGTTGCGGGCGCACGCGTATCTCACCGGCCTCCGCCTGTCGGAGGTAGCGGCCGACGTGGTTGCGCGCAGACTGAGATTTACCCCGGATACCAACCATGAGAGGCAGAGGTGAGTCACGTGTTGGACCGGCGGATCGCTCAGACCTTCGTCGAGCTGGCGGACACGCTCGTGTTGCGGTTCGACGCCATCGACTTCCTGCACACCCTGACCGAACGCTGCGTCGAACTGCTGGACGTGGACGCGGTCGGAATCCTGCTGGCCGACCAGCGCGGTGCGCTGAACGTGGTGGCCGCGTCCACCGAGCAGGCCCGGATGTTGGAGCTGTTCCAGCTGCAGGACGAGGAGGGTCCTTGCCTGGACTGCTTCCACACCGGGCGGCCTGTGGCGTGCGTGGACCTGGCGGAGGAGCCGCAGCGCTGGCCCCGGTTCACGGTGGCCGCGCGCGAGCAGGGATTCTCGGCCGTCCATGCGGTGCCGATGCGGCTGCGCGAGCAGATCGTCGGCGCACTCAACCTGTTCCGGACCGCGCCCGGCACCATCCCGGTGGACGCGGTCGAGCTGGCCCAGTCCTTCGCCAACGTCGCGACCATCAGCATCCTCCAGGTTCGTGCGCTCCGGCACAGTGAGATGGTCTCCGAACAGCTGCAGAACGCGCTGAACAGCCGCATCGTCATCGAACAGGCGAAGGGCATTCTGGCCGAACGCCTGCAGATCGGTGTCGCGGACGCGTTCTCCCTGATGCGGACCTACGCGCGCAACAGCAACCAGCTGCTGTCGGACATCGCGCAGCAGGTGATCGCGCGATCACCGGAGATCGCCGACCTGACGAGGACCACCAAACCCCGGCCACATCGGTAGAGAGGCGGCGCACCGTCCACCAGCGTAGGTTCGAGGGTGCCGAGAGCATCTCGCGCGCTGGAAGCCGAACCGGCGCCGTCCTCGGTGTTCCCCCGAGAACGGTCATCAGACGACCGGGACGGGAGTCGGCACGATGCCGAGCCAGCGTGCCTACCAGGTGCCTGTGCGGACCATCCTCGCGACCATCGGGTTGACCCTGGCCACGGTCGTGGCCGTGGTGTTCGTGATGCAGGTCCAACGAGTTCTGGTGTGGATGCTCATCGCGCTCGTCTTCACCGTCGCGTTCTACCCGGCGGTGAACTGGCTGCAGGAGCACGTCAGATGGTGCCGCCGTTCGCTGGCGACATTGGTCGTGTTCCTGGTGGTCTTCCTGGTATTCGGCGGTGTGCTCACACTCTTCGCCATACCGCTGGCCGAGCAGGGCACGCAACTGGCGGCACGGTTGCCGGACATGATCGCGGACGCACGCGGCGGCAGAGGCCCGGTCGGCATCCTCCTGGAACGCACCAACGCGCTCGAGCTCGCCCGCGACAACGAAGAACGCATCCGCCAGTTCGCCACAGGCCTCGGCACCCCGGCCCTGAACCTGCTGAGCAGCGCGGTCACCGGAATCGTCGCAACGATCTCCATCTTCGTCCTGTCCTACCTCGCGGTCCTGCAAGGCCCCAAGGTGATCGACGGGACCCTTGCGCTGTTCCCACCGCAACGCGCGCAGCGCATCCACCGGGTCGGCCGCGAGTGCGCGAAGACCATCACCGGCTACATCTCCGGCAACCTGCTCATCAGTGCGATCTGCGGCCTGCTCACCTACATCGTGCTCAAGATCTTCGGAGTGCCGTTCGCCGAGCTGATCGCGGTCTTCGTCGCGATCGCCGACCTGATCCCGCTGATCGGCGCCACCCTCGGCGCGGTGGTCGCAGGCGTCGCCGCACTCATCCATTCGCTGCCCGCCGCCATCACCGTGATCATCTTCTTCATCGTCTACCAGCAGCTGGAGAACCACCTGCTGCAACCGGTGATCTTCTCCAGGACGGTCAAACTCAACCCGCTGACCGTGCTCGTCGCATTGCTGCTGGCGACCGAACTCGCCGGAATACTCGGCGCACTGCTCGCCATCCCGATCGCCGGCGTCATCCAGGTCGTCCTGCGTGACATCTGGAACCACCGCGCTGCAGCGCCGGGCGCCCGACCTGTCGCGTCAAAGCCAGCCGCGACGTCGGAAAACCAGGTACAGGCCGGTGCAGACCAGCGCCATGAGCAGCAGCGCGAACGGGTATCCCCACACCCAGTTCAGCTCGGGCATGTGGCGGAAGTTCATCCCGTAGATGGTGCCGATCAGCGTGGGAGCGAACAGAATCGCCGCCCATGAGGAAATCCTCTTGATCTGTTCGTTCTGCGCGTTGCTGGCTTCGGCCAGACGTTGCATCTCCTCATTCTGCGCCTGGGTGACCAGGGTGGTGTTGACGGCGAGGATGTCGGCGAGCATGCCGCGGAAGCCGTCGGCCTGCTCGACCACGACGGTGGCGTGGTCGGCCACGTCGCGCAGGTGGCGCTGCAGTTCCTCGTCGATGCCGTGCTCGGCGAACTCGGCCGAGAGGCTGTCGAGGATCGTGAGGAGCGGGCGGGTGGCGCGTTGGAACTCCATCACCTCACGGGACAGCTCGTAGATTCGTCGCGACGCGTTCGGATCGCGGCTGAACACATCGGTCTCGATCTCCTCGATGTCGTTGCGCAGCCCGGAAATGACGGGCGTGTACCCGTCGACCACCGCGTCCAGCACGGCGTACAGCACCGCCTCGGAGCCCAGTCGCAGCAGATGGGGCTGCGCCTCCAGCCGGTGCCGCACGCCGGCCAGATGCGGTGTGTCGGTGTGCCGCACCGTGAGCACGAAATTGGGGCCCACGAACAGATGCAGCTCACCGAACTCGACCCGCTCGGTGTCATCGCGGTAGTTGGCCGAGCGCAGCACCACGAACAGGGTGTCGCCGTAGCGTTCCAGTTTCGGCCGCTGGTGAGCAGTGATGGCGTCTTCTACCGCCAGTCCGTGCAACCCGAGCTGGGTGGCCGCGTCCATCAGCTGAGCCTCTATCGGCCGGTAGAGGCCGATCCAGGCCGTGCTGTCGGGCTGCCGCTCGAGCAGCCGGAAGGTGTCGGCCAGAGTGGCGGGCGACGCGGCATGCCGCCCGTTCAGGTAGACGACGTTGTTGATGATGCTGCTGGTCTCTGAGGGCAGTTGCCGACACTCCTCGCCGGAGGAGCCGTTCCCGGCCGATCGATGTGCCGCCATGCCGGTCACGCCGGGCAGGGCTCCGCGCGCGGCATTGGCAGGACGCCGGGATCATCAAGCGATCCACCGATGATCTGTTCGGCGACGGCTCCGAGGCGCAGTTGGACGTGTTCGATGTCGGGACAGACGTCGAACACGTCGTCCAACCTTGTGATCATCAGCGGCCGCAGCACCACGCGTGTGTCCGCGACCAGAAACAGCCTGACGCCCGCTGCCGTTGCCGCTTCCCTGACAGTGACCAGGACGGTGAGACCGGCTGCTGCGAAGAAACGCACTTCGGTGAGGTCCACGACCAGTTGCCGACAGGTGGGCCGCAAGTGCTCGAGCAGACGTTCGCACAGCAGCGGGCTTGTGCATGAGTCGACCTCGCCGCGCACGGCGAGCACGACAACGCCAGGCGGGGACGCGCACACGGTTACGCTCGCAACTTCTACGTCTGGCTGGACGACAGCTGCGGGTGAGGGTCGATCAGTCGACACACGTTGGAGGACGGGCGTCATGGCGACATCTCCTTGATCGGAAAGCGTCCTCTGTCAGAAGTTCGCAGACACAGCAGTCACGTGTCTGTCCCATCAGGACTGTCCGGAAGGACTCCCGCTGTGTGCGTGGTCACGAGCGCGCGGATCCGGTCAATCATCAGTTCGGCCTCGACCACGCTGAACAGGCCCAGCCCGACAGCACGCTGAATGGAGGCGACCGTGCTCTGATGGGGCTCCGCGATCCCCGCGACCGGCGCTCCAGCGGAAAGCTGATCGATGTGCGCCATGAGAGTGCCCCTCGATCGGATGCCGCCATGCCGGGGTCCAGGGCACTTTCCTGAAACAGTACGCGCTTCTCCAGGCAACGTTTGATCATGACGCGCTCCTCGTCGACCGGCCGGGCACGCAGGCGCCGGGCCGTGTACATGACACGTCGAATTAGTCCGCTGACCAGTGCGTTTTATGTTCTCGGCGTAGGCTGAGGGCACCGGAGGCGACCGAGTACCGCGATGTCGTTGGTGCCGCCTCAGGCGCACGAGCAATTCCGGCGCTCACTCATCGGGCGGGCCGGAGGCAGGAGCGCCGAGATGATCTCGGATCAGCTCAGTCCCACACCCACAGCACCGACAGACCGGCGCGACCACGCGTTGCGCCTGCAGATGAAACCGGCCGGGGCGGCACGGGGGCACGTCGCCGGAGGCTGGTGGCCGTGGTCGGACGACCCGGCAGCCGAGTTCCCCGCGCTGATCACCGCGCTCCGCGCATGGGTAGGTCCGGTCAACCGGGTCTCCTACCACCTCGGCACCTGGGGCCCAGTCGCACGCAAAGCACCCGTCGGCGGCCGCATGGTCCGGTTCGAAGGCTTCCATTCAATCGACCCGCACAACGTCGTGGTGATCGGGGCCGACTACCGGCGGGTCAGCCTGCTCGTCGTGCCACCCGGCATCCCGGCAGGTGCAGCGCGCGCGGCACTGAGATCGGCCGCCGACCGTGACTCGACCGCGAACATCGCGGACATTCTTGCCAGCAACGGTGTGCCGCTGGATGCTCACCACTTCAGCCCTGTGTTCATTCCCAGCGCCCACCCGGCCGAGCCCACAGACCGACGCCCCGCAGACCACAGGAGAGTCGTGGTGAAGGTCCAAGATTGAACACGCTCGTGCAGGCCAAGTACACAGCAATCCCGACCTGCCGGCAGGTGACCGACAAAGTGACGGGTCTGCCGCCGTTCCGGTCAGGCAACGAGAAGCCTTCAGGGTCCGACATGCTCACCGGCTGCGAGTTTCAGCGCATACCCGACTGGCCGCGGGTGAACTTGCAGGTGTTGGCCTGGCGAGACGACATCGGTGACATCTCGTATCCGGCCGGTGCCGGCCGAGGCGGACTCAAGGCTCGTGAAGCCTACGACGCGCCTTCCAAGCCGGGCTCCGACCCGGCCGACGACGGCATTGCCGAGGATGTTGCGGTCGGCGAGCAGGCGAAGTGGCTGACACCGAAGGATAACGGCAGCTGCACCCTGATGATCCTCGATCAGAACGCCGTGCTGCTTCTCGAGTACAAGCCCGCGGACAGACTGGCGCCGAGGTCGCAGGACTGCCGGGGGCCGCTACGTGAACTCGCGAAGTCGTTCTACGACGCGGTACAGACGCGGTAAGCGCCGCGAAGACCCCGGCCGAGTCCACGGCCATCGTCTCCTCTGCCGTGGCGATCTACCTGGTGTGACGCAGAAGAGCGCTTGAGCTGGCAACGGTTCTTCTCAGCGACACCCACATGTCACTTCCGCATGCAAGCGGATGCGCCGTGTCCCGACGGGAATCGCCAAGGCGATCGTCGGGACTCGGCTGGTTCTGACACAGACGTGGGCTAACTGGTCGGGACGGGAGTCGCCGTCTGCTCCGTCAGGGCCAGGGCGAAACGCTTCGGTTTGTCGTTGGGTCTGCGCCCAGCTCGCACGCTATTTGGGGGAGTACTCGCCGGAACCGGAGGCTGACGACGCGGCCGACGACCCGTGCGAGATGACCAAGGCGCACATCGGGTCTTCCAGGCATGGATGATCGAGACCCGGTCCAGTGCGGCCGCGCTGAACAAGCACAAGGATCTGCGGCAGCTCTTCAAGTGGCTGATGCTCGACGAGGAGGACATCGACCGCTCGCCGATGGAGCGGGTGAAGCAGCCCAAATCGCAGAAGAAGCTCATCGCCGTCATCCGCGACGACACCAAGAAGGTCCTCGGTACATCGGTACGTGAAGGAGACCGGAGTCGGTGTAGTGGTGCTGAGTAATTCCGGGTCCGTAAGCGAGGCCGTCGACGGGCGAGGTACTGATCAGGTTGACCCGCATGCCGCTCGTTGCCAACCCAGGCGCGCAGCGGGAGGTGCAGCGGGGTCAGCGCGCGGAGGCGTGTACATGTACGACGGCACGTGCGGGACATCAACGGCACGGCTGGCGCCTATGTCGGCCAGTGGGTGGAACGCAGTGGCAGCGGCAACTGCACGACCACCGGCGGCGAGCCGTTCTTCCAGCCGGTCGTCGAGGCGATGTACAACTACGGCGTTTGGGTCTGCTGAGCACGGGTGAAAGGCGCTCTGTCCACAGCGGACAGAGCGCCCTTTGTCGCCCGGGCCGCTCAGCCGGCGGCGTTCATGAGGTCCACCGCGCTGTGCTGACGGGCGGCATCACTGCGCTGGAACGGGCCCGCCCACGGCTGGTCGTACGCGTCGGCGCTGGAGCGGTCCCGTGTGTAGGCGGTGTCGGCCTGGCGACGCAGGTAGGTGGTGTAGGGGCGGTCTGCCAGTGCTCTGTTCAGGGTGGACAGACCGCGGACGTAGATTCCCTTGAAGGACGGGACATCCCCGCCGCCGCCGTTGTCGAACAGGATGCCGCCCGGGTTGAGGAAGCTGCTGCTGGTCGAGGCATCGGCGAGGGCGCGTGCTTTGGTGAGCAGGCTCGTGTCTCCGGTGGCCCGGTACAGTTCGGTCAGCGCGGCGAGCGGAACGCCCTGGTTGTAGCTCCACGGTGTCAGGTTGTTGTTGGCGCAGGTGGTTGTCGTCAGGCCGTCGTTGACCAGGTTGGCGCTGTTGATCATCTTGCTGTTGACGAACCAGGTCCAGCCGGTCCTGGCGCGCTGCAGATAGCCGGTGTCGCCGGGGATCCTGTTGTGCAGCGCGGCATTGAGCTGAACGTACAGCGAGTTGGTGATCGCGTTCTTGTAGTTTCTGCTCGCGCTCCACCACACTCCGCCGCCACACACCGAGTCCCAGTACCGGAAGATGTGGTCCGCGCCGATCCGAGCGGTGTTCAGGTACCTGCTGTCCCCGGTCAGGTCATAGGCGGCCAGCCACGCCAAGCCCCACCAGGCGATGTCGTCGTTGTAGTCGTTGATGAAATTGCCCTGCCAGGCAGGGAGATTGAGGTTGTAAGTGCGGGCGATGGCGTAGCGGTAGCTGTTCATCCCGGTCAACCGGATGTTGTCGATGATCGCGGTGAGCGCGTTGGCGGAGTTCCACCAGCTGGTCGTGTCGAACAGGCCGTTGCCGAGGTTGTAACGCTCCATCAGCGCTGTTGCCGCAGCCGTGCGCCGTTCGCCGGCGTTCCACGTCGTGCGATACCAGCTCGTGCAAGCGATCGTGGACGATCCGGCCGGCCGACCGCAGGCTCGCAGCAGGCCGACCCCGAAGTTGGCCCAGTCGTCCACGTTGAACATCATGGTTCGCCAGTCGCCGAAGCCCGGCGGGACCGACGTGTTACCGAGCCGGGAGCCGGATCCCCAGCTGACACCGGCGTCGAAGGACCGGTCCAGCCACACCTCGTCCCCTTGCCCGGTAGCCGAGATCGCCGCCCAGCCCATCGCATCCGCGTCGTCGAAGTGCAGGGAGATCCGGCGACTGCCGACCGTGACGGTCTGGGTCAGCCGGTCCGCGGGCGCGAGGGCGGGGTCACGGCCGTCGCAGTACTTGTTGCAGATGACGGCTGCCGCGGCTGGTGCCGCGTTTCCTGTTGATGGCGGGCCACCCGTCCGCTGCGGTGCGCTGGTGCCGGGCTGGTGGACGGACCGCCTCGAACCGGGTGGCAGGGCAGGATCGCGGTTGTCGCAGTAGTTGCCGCAATCAACGACGGGTTGACTCGTCTGCGGAGTGACGGCCACCGGCTCGGGCGGCACGGCCACGACGAGCGCGGACATCATCAGGGACGGGAGAAGAACACTTCTGAGCATGGGGCCTCCCGAGGCGGGGTGGGCGGCCCGAGAGTGCTTGAGAGCGCTCTCAAGACTTGACGCTAGGGTCGGGCAATCTTGCTGTCAACGCATCCCGCTGGTCAGGTTCTTGTCAGGCTGTGCCGAGATGTCGAGGTCCACAGCTGGATCACCCGAGGTGCTTGACGCAGGTCCTGGCCCCCCGATCCCGCGGTTGAGGTCATCCAGCGGCGTGATCGGGAGGCGGCCAGAGCGCGTCGGAGTCCATGTGGCCGAGGATGCGGTGGCCGAGGTCGCGCAGGTGGCGCAGGTCGGCGGGGCTCAACGCGTCGAGGACCAGGGTGCGCACGGCGTTGACGTGGCCTGGCGCGGCAGCAACGACCTTGTCGTGGCCCTCGTCGGTGAGGATGGCGTTGGTGTAGCGCCCGTCGTCCGGGGATGGTTCGCGGCGCATCCAGCCCTGCCGTTCCATGCGCTTGACCAGGTGCGACAGCCTGGACAGTGAACCGCCGGTCAGCTCGGCGAGCGCGCTCATCCGCAGCGTGCGGTCCGGCCTGGAGGACAGCTGGGTCAGCACGGTGTACTCGAAGTGGCTGATGCCGGAGTCGGTTTGCAGCTGCTTGTCCAGCGCGACCGGGATCTTCGACATCAGGACCGCCAGCGGCAGCCAGGCTTCCTGCTCCGGACCGGTCAGCCAACGCGGCTCGGCGGCGCCCGGTCGAGGTGGGTGAGCCTTGCTCATGCCGGCCAGCGTACCTGACTTGAATCGTCAAGCTGTTTGGGCTGCAAGTTCCTTGAAGGTTCAAGTCGGCTCAGCTCGCTGTCGACGCGCTCGCGCCAAGTAGTCCCGCAGATTAACTTGAACATTCAAGTCATCACGGCTACGTTTGACTTGAATGTTCAAGTGATCATCCCCGAAGGGACGGGCTTCCATGAGCGGCTTCCTGAACAGGCGCCGGGTACTCACCGGCGGCGCTGCCGTGCTCGGTGCGGCGATGCTCGGTCCGGCACGGTCGGCCCAGGCGGCGGCACCGGTGGGCGGTGGCAAGGGTGTCTCGGAGGAGTCCAGGACGCTGGATGAGCTTTATCGGGAGGCTTCGGCGCACGGCGGCAAGCTCGTCGTCTACTCGGGTGGCGACCGAGCGTCTTCGGCGGATGCCGTCCGTGCGGCGTTTCTCGCGGCTTTTCCCGGCATCGAGCTGACGATGATCGTGGACTACAGCAAGTTCCACGACGTCCGGATCGACCACCAGCTCGCGACCGGGACGCTGGTGCCCGACGTGGTGCTGCTGCAGACGTTGCAGAACTTTCCCCGCTGGGCCGACGAAGGCAGGCTCCTGCGGTACAAGCCGGCCGGTTTCTCGAAGATTCACAACGCGTTCAAGGATCCCGGCGGTGCGTGGCTGGCACCGTTCATCGTCGGGTTCAGCTACATGTACGACGCCGCCACCGCTGGATCAGCGGCGCCCCGATCACCCGCGGACCTGGTCGATCCACAGTGGAGGGGCAGGATCGCGTCCTCCTACCCCCATGACGACGACGCGGTCCTCTATCTCTACAAGCTGTACGTGGAGACCTACGGCTGGGGCTGGCTGGACAAGCTCGTCGCGCAGGACCCGCAGTTCGCCCGCGGCAGCTTCACCCCTGCCGCGGCGGTCGGCGCCAGGCAGAAGGTCATCGGCATCGGGGGATCCGGCTCGCTGGTCGCTCCCGCGACGACGCCGGCCAGGTGGGCCGTGGCCGACGGGCACCCGTTCATGGCCTGGGGCCAGCGGATGGCGATCTTCAACAACGCCGCGAACCTGGCCGCCGCCAAGCTCTACGTGAACTGGATGGTGTCGGCCGAACGTCAGATGGCGGCGTTCAACGGCTGGTCGGTGCGCACCGACATCACCCCGCCCGGTGGTCTCAAACCGGTGTGGCAGTACCCCAACGCGAACGTCGACGGATTCCCGCGCTTCATGGCCGACCGCGCCGAAGCCGAACGCTGGCGGCAGACGTTCGCACTGTACTTCGGCGAGGTGCAGGGCGAGCCGACTCCCGGCCGGCTCGGGCTGCACCCCGGCAGGTAACAGCACTCCCTTTTCCTACAACGGTATTCCGGACCATTGGAGACACTCATGCGCACCACACCCCCGCGGCTGACAGTGCTCAGGCGCGCACTCGCGACACCCCTGCTCGTGATGGCGCTCGCGACCGCGGCCGCCGTCCCTGCCGCCGCGTCGCGCCCGCAGATGATCGTGCTCCCCGGCGCCGTGTCGGCCGAAGGCATCGCCGTCGGCCGCGGCAGCACGTTCTTCGCCGGAGACCTCATCCGCGGCGACATCTTCCGCGGCGACCTGCGCCGCGGCCAAGCCGAGATGTTCATCGACAACCCCGACGGGCGCATGGCCGTCGGCATGGCCGCGCTGCCCTCGCACAACCTGCTCTTCGTCGCCGGCGGCCAGACCGGCCAGGCCTACGTGTACGACACGGACACCGGCGCGACCCTGGCCACCTACCAGCTCGGCGACCCGTCCGCCTCCATCATCAACGACGTGGCCGTCACCTCGCGTGGCGCCTGGTTCACCGACTCGCGGCAGGCGAAGCTCTACTTCGTGCCGGTCGGCCCGGCCGGGACGCTCGGGCGGTTCCAGACGTTGCCCGTCACCGGACCCGCGGCGGTCACTCCCGGGCAGTTCAACCTCAACGGCATCCAGGCCGCGCCAGGGGGCCGGACACTCGTCGTGGCGCACTCCGGCACGGGCAGCGTGTACCGGGTCGACGCGGCCACCGGCGCCAGTGTCCTCATCGGCGGGGTGAGCGTGCCCGGCGTCGACGGACTCGTGCTCTCCGGCCGGTCGCTGTGGGCGGTGCAGGCATCGAACCAGATCAGCCTGATCCATCTCAGCACTGAGCTCGACTCGGGTGTGGTGCAGAAGGTGATCACCAGCGACCTGCTCCAGTCACCGGCGACCGCGGCACTGCACGGCAACCGGCTCGCGGTGATCAACGGGAAGTTCGACACCGGTTTCCCGCCCACCGCGGACCAGTACGAGGCGGTCGTCATCCCGGCTCGATAGGGGGCCGGTCCACGCGCTGATGGACATCAGCCGGACAAGTTTCTCGTCCGGCCCCGCCGATCGATGTCAACGTTGTCATCCCTGCCCTGTGACACGTGCTGTCGGAGAGTTCGAGGTGACCTGTGGAATTCCCGCACATTCACGCACTGGCGGCGGAATCAGCCGCTGCCGACCCTGTGGCACATTTCCTGCTGGCCCTCGCGGTGATCGTCGTCGTGTGCAACCTGCTCGCCTGGATCTTCCGCGAACTCGGGCAGCCGCCCGTGGTCGGCGAGATTCTCGGCGGCCTGCTGCTCGGGCCCACCGTGCTGGCGCAACTGTGGCCGGCGGGCTCGGCGTGGCTGCTGACACCGTCCGTTGTCGGCACGCTGAACGTGGTGGCCCAGCTCGGTCTGGTCACGTTCATGTTCCTGCTCGGCAGCGAACTGCGGTTCGGTGCGGCCGGCGCGGACCGCAAGATCGTCACCGCGGTGGTGGCGGGCAGCATCGGGCTGCCGTTCGCCGGCGGTGTCCTGCTCGCCCTGTTCGGGCAGCCGCTGATCGCGGGCGAGGCCGGGGGTGGGGTCGCCTACCTGGTGGTCTTCGGCCTGGCGGTGTCGATCACGGCGCTGCCCGTGCTGGCCAGGATCCTCGTGGACGCCCGGATGGACACCACCAGGGTGGGCCGGGTGGCGCTCGCCTGTGCGGCGGTTGGTGACGGTGCCGCGTGGATGGTGCTCACGGTCGTTCTCGCGGTGTCCGGCCTGGCGGCGTCGGGCAGCGCCGTCCTCACGGTCGTCCTGGTGGGCGGCCTGGTCCTGGTCACCGCGCTGGTGGTGCGCCCGGTGCTCGCCTGGCTGGTGGAGCGGGCCGGTGGTGGACCGCTGCTGCTGCCGATGCTGGTGGCCGGCGCGGTGGCGTACGCGGCGGTCACCCAGCTGATCGGCCTGCACGCCGCGGTCGGGGCGTTCCTGTTCGGTGCCGTGCTTCCGCGTGACGACACCATCATGCGGAAGGTCCGCCAGCAGTTGCACGGGTTCGCCGAGGTGGTGCTGCTGCCGCTGTTCTTCGCGAGCGTCGGGTTGAGCACCGCGGTCACCGCGGTCGGCGGCTCGGTGGCGAACTGGCTGCTGCTCGGCGCGGTGGTCGTGGTCGCGACGCTGACCAAGGTCGTCGGCGCGGGCGGCGCGGCCTACCTCGCCGGGATGCCGATGCGTGAGTCCCTGCAGATCGGCGCGTTGATGAACTGCCGGGGCGTCACCGAACTCATCGTCGCCACCATCTGCTTGCAGTACGGCGTGGTGAACACGTTCGGATTCACCGTCCTCGTGTTGATGGCCCTGTGCACCACCGCGGTGACCGGTCCCTTGTTGAGGCTCTTCACCTCGGACAGCCGGGAAGTCGTCGTCCAGCAGCGCTGAGCTCGTTCTGCCGCGCGGACAACCATTCGGAGATTCTGATGTTTCTGACAAATGAGTTCAGCCTGAGCAATCCCGATCTCTTTATCGATCCATACCCCGCTTACGCGGAAATGCGGGAAAACGATCCCATTCACCGTTCGCAGATGTACGGCGGTTCGTGGGTCCTCTTCTCCTACGAGGACGCGGCCGCGCTGCTGCGCGACCCGAGACTGACCAACAACCGGGCGAACCTGCCGGTGCTGGCGCTGCCCGAAGAGGAGCGAGGCCAGTTCGACGACTTCGTCTCATTCCTCCGCACCTGGACCGCGTTCTACGAGGGCGACCACCACCTGTTGCGCCGCAAGAGGATGGACGAGGTCTTCCGCGTGCTGACGCCCTCCCGTGTCGCGGCCGTCGTCCACGAGGTGGTCAACCGCCTGATCGACGGCTGGGGCGGCCGGCGCTCGATCGACGTGGTGCAGGACTTCGCGCGGCCGTTGCCCGCGATGGTGTTCACCCGGCTCATGGGTGCGCCGGAAAGCGACTACGCGCAGCTCGACCACTGGGCCGACGACATCGCGTACCTGTTCGGTGCCAGCGACCTGACCGTCGAGGACGTGAGCCGCGGCTGGGAGAGCGCGCAACTGCTCGTGGCGTACCTGCGCGACCTGGCCGCCGACATGGCGAGGTTGCCGCACAACAGCATCCTGGGCGGACTGATGGCGCAGGACAACCCCGGCTTCAGCTTCACGGAGGCGGAAGCGTGCGCGCAGGTCGTGCTGCTGATGTTCGCGGGCCTCGAACCCTCGCGCCACCTGATCGGCAGCGCGGTGCTCGGGCTGCACCGGTTCCCCGAGCAGCGGGCGCTGCTGGCCGAGCAGCCGCGCCTGTGGCCGGCGGCGGTGGAGGAGTTCCAGCGGTTCGACCCGCCGGTGCAGTACATCGGCCGGATGGCCGCGGAGTCCTTCACCTACCGCGGTCACCAGATCGAGAAGGGGCAGCTGGTGCTGCCCCACGTCGGGTCGGCCAACCGCGACCCGAAGCAGTTCACCGATCCGGACGTGCTCGACGTCCGCAGGCGGGCCAGGCATCTCGCGCTGGGGGAGGGGGTGCACCGCTGCGTCGGCGCCGCCCTGGTCCGCGTCCAGACCGGCGTGGCGGTGCGGACGCTCCTGGAGCGGTTCCCCGGCCTGCGCGTGAGTGGGCATCTGAAGCCGATATGGCATTCGTACGTGGGATTTCACGGCCTGCAGTCCCTGCCGGCCTGGCTCTGAACTCGACGGCGTTCTCACATCTCTTCAGGAGGAAGTTCCCCATGGGCAAGGAAATCAGCTCCGAGTACGACGTCGTCGTCATGGGCGGCGGACCGGCCGGCTCGACCCTCGGCGCGATCCTCGCGCGCCGCACGGACCTGCGCGTCGCGATCTTCGAGAAGGAGCTCTTCCCTCGCGAGCACATCGGCGAGTCGTTCGCGCACACCATGATCCCGGCGCTGGAGCAGAGCGGGGCGCTGCCGAAGGTGCTCGCGAGCGAGTGCTGGATCAAGAAGTTCGGCGGTGGCGTGTTCAACTGGGGCGAGACGCCGATGGTCGCCTTCTTCGACCAGCCCAACTACCTCAAGGACGGCGTGCACCGCTTCGCGATCCACGTCAACCGCGCGGAGTTCGACGACATCCTCCTCAAGCACGCCGCCGAGGTCGGTGTCGACGTCTTCGAGGAGACCTCGGTCAGCGGGTTCTCCTCCGACGGCCAGGGCTGCACCGTGACGCTCAAGGACGGCACCGAGGTCAGGGCGAAGTACTTCGTCGACGCGTCGGGACGGCGCAACAGCATTGCCGCCAAGCAGAAGCGGGAGTGGCTCTCCGGCTACCGCAACATCGCGATCTGGCAGCACTTCCTCGGTGGCAAGAACGTGCAGAGCCTGCCGGGCGACTGGAACATCTTCGCGCCCGGCGACCTGTCGCCCATCGGCTGCTTCGCGTTCCGCGACGGCTGGTGCTGGTACATCCCGGTGCCGAAGGTGATCAACGGCGAGCGCAGGGTGACCCACTCGATCGGCATCGTGACGATTCCGGAGATCCTCAAGCAGGACGGCTACGACTTCACCGACCAGAAGACGTTCCTCGACACGGTGAAAGAGGTGCCGTACCTCAAGGACCTCATCGCCGACGTCGAGCCCGTCGCGGAGAAGATGCTCACCGCGACGAACTACTCGATGATCAACGGGAAGTTCTCCGACTACGACGAGCGGTGGCTGCTCGCGGGTGACGCCTCCTACTTCGTCGACCCGCTGTTCTCCTCAGGTGCCGGGTTCGCCGTGAACATGGCCGCGAACGCCGCGATGGTGCTCGAACAGACGTTGTCCGGCGACCTCGACGAGCAGTCCATGCGGGACCTGTGGCGTGACTACGACGACGGCTGGCACGGCATGGCGGAGAACTTCGCGCTGTCGATCGACCAGTGGTACCACGCGCTGGGCAACGCGAGCCCGGACAGCATCTACTGGAGCCACCGCGGCAGCAGCCCCGACCTCGACATCCAGGAACGCACCTTCGACGTGCTGATCAACACCGCCGTTACCGCGCACGTGCTGCAGAACATCGTCGACGGCCCGGTCGAGGGCATGGCCCCGGCGCCCGTCCAGGCGAAGCCGGGGCCGACGCCCACCTCGGAGCCGTTCGACCCGGACACCGTGCTGATCCTGCGTCCCGAGGTGCGGCTGCGGCAGTCCGTCGCGCTGGACGTGCCGGGCTTCAAGGGTTTCCTGCCCGCGCCGCCGTTCGACGAGGACGTCGACGACGAGACCAGGGCCGCGATGGCCCGCTACTGGTCCGATCCGGTCGCGAACGGCGACGCGCTCACGTCACCGGTCGCGCATCCCGTGCCAGCGCACCGGTTCGCCTTCGACGGCACCGAGATCCGGGGTCTCGACCGCGAGGGCGCTGCCGAACTGGTGACCCTGCTGGAGTCGGGTGCGACCGCCGGACAGTTGCGGGACAAGCTCACCGGAGTCCAGCACCACCTGTTCCAGCGCCTCGTGCGCGCCGGAATGGTGGTCGCGGCCTGACCACACCGCGGGTCACCGGGAACTCCCGGTGGCCCGCGATGGTCAGTTCACGGATGCCCGCCGTCGTTCGCGGGCAGCCCGGAGGTAGCCCTTCACCAGCGACTCCAGGTCGGGCTGGGCGGCCATCCAGCCGCCGGGTGGCGGGCCGTCGGCGCCGCGCACCAGCAGGGTGGTCTGCCGTTCGGTGCGGGAATCGGAGACGATGGTGCCGCGCACCTCCGGCTGCTCCACCGCGGGACCGACGAACAACCGGTGCTCGGCCAGGACGTCGTCCACGTCGCCCGCGAGCTGGATCCGGCCGTCGTCGAGGAGCAGCAGGTGGTCGCAGACGTCGCTCAGGTCGCTGAGCAGGTGGGACGACATCAGCACCGTCGTGCCACGATCGGCGACCTCGGTCATCAGGATGCGCAACGCCTCGTCCCTGGCCAGTGGGTCCAGATCGGACAGTGGCTCGTCGAGCAGCAGCACCCTCGGCAGCCTGCCCAAAGCGAGCGCGAAAGCCACCTGTGTGCGCGTGCCCGCGGACAGCGACCGCACCTTGGCATCGCGGTTCACGCCGGCGAGCAGGTCGAGCACCTCGTCCACGCGCTGCTGGGACCAGCGGTGGTTCATCGCGGCCAGGACGCGCATGTTCTCACCGACGGTGAGGTCCTGGTAGAGCGGTCGGCGCTGGGCGAGGAACGAGACGTCCGGAGGTGTCCGGCCGCGCACCCCGCTGCCGTGCACCCTGATCCACCCGCTCGTGGGCGTGATCAGCCCGGCCGCGAGTGAGAGCAGCGTGCTCTTGCCCGCGCCGTTCGGCCCGACCAGCGCGGCCACGCGTCCTTCCGGCAGAGTGAAGGCGCAGTCGTCGAGAGCCTGGACGCGACCGAACTTCTTGGACAGGCCCTTCGCGCTCAACGCGTTCATGAACGAGGTCCTCCCATGGGGTAGCGCTCCTCGCGGACATCGATGTAGAGCGCGTCCACGTCCTCGATGCCCAATCCACTGGACGAGGCCCGGTCCATCCAGTCCGCCAGGTCCCGGCGCAGGGGCGCTTCGCGATTGGTCGCTTCTCGGGCCAGTGACCGCGTGACGAACGTGCCTGTTCCGCGGCGGCCCTCGACCAGCCCTTCGTGCTCCAGTTCCCGGTAGGCCTTCTGCACGGTGTTGGGATTCACGGCGGTCGCCTCGACCACCTCCCGCGCCGATGGCAGTCGGTCGCCCGGCTTGAGCAGTCCCATCCGCATGGCCTGCTTGACCTGTTGAGCTATCTGCAGATAGGGGGACAGCCCGGAGCGCCGATCGATTCGGAACTCGATCACGCCTGCCAGCATAGGTGCCTCACCGGCGTTGACGGCCGCACGGTCACGTCTGCCGCCGCAGCGCCCATCCGGTGGCGAGCACGAACACCACCGCGAGACCACCGAAGATCGACGCCTCGACCAGGTGCAGGGTGCCGACCTCGCTCGAGGGGATGATGTCGGAGAAGGACTTCGCCAGGCCCTGCTCGCGGTAGCAGGTGGCCAGATCCGTGGCCGCCTCGGTGTTGCCCCGCGAGCCGCACTGGCCGATCCGGTCCTCGGCGCCGTCCGGCACCGGTGTTCCTCGCGCGTCCAGGTAGCCGCTGCGCACGACCAGGGCTGCCTGATCGGTGACACTGGGCTGTGAGGGGTCGTCGGAGACGACCCGCTGGGTGGGGAGCAGGAACTGCTGCACACCGGTCAGGACGAAGCGGACCACCACGAACACCGCGAGCGTCACGGCCATCGCGGCCAGCGTCCGCCCGGACAGGGCGCCGACGAGCATGCCGAGCCCGAAGGTGAACAGGGCGTAGGACACCGGCGCGAGACCGCTGGTGCCGAAGTTGCTGTAGACGAACGGCCCCGAGACCAGCGGTCCCAGCTTGCCCGCCGCGTTCAGCCACCCCGTGACCAGCAGCTGCAGGACGACCAGGACGACCAGCGCCGGCGCGGCGACGACCGCGAACTTGGTCGCCATCCACCGGGTGCGGCTCACGGACTGGGTGAACGCCAGCACGTGCGTGCCCTGTTCGAGCTCCCTCGCGAACAGCGGCGCACCGCAGAACAGGCCGATCAACGCCGGCAGCGCGAGGACGAGCAGCTGGCCGATCTTCATCCGGTCGAACCAGACGGCCTGGAACTCCTGCGCGGCCAGTCCGCACGTGCTTCCGGGCTGCACGCCGCTCGCGATGCAGGACGCGAGACCGTGAGTGTCCAGATAGGACGACATCGAGGACCGGAGGAGCAGGACGCCCGCCGCGCCCACCACCAGCACAGCGAGCAGGGTGATCAACTGGGCGCGCTGCTGGCGCCATACGACCCAGGTCATGCGGCTACCTCCGAGCTCGCGCCACGCATGTAACCCAGCGCCAGATGCCCCAGCGTGGGCCGGAACCGCCGCCATCCCGGTGTGGTGCCGATGGCGTTCGCGGGTACCAGCAGATGCTGGCCGTTGACGCCCCGCTGCGCATCGATCACGGCGGCGCGCGGTACTGGCTCGGGGTGCCCTGGCGGGCCCGCGAGCACCACGTGCCCGTTGAGCAGGTGGTCGACGTCGCCGGAGAGCCGCACGCGGCCGCCGACCAGCAGCAGGAGGTGATCGCACACGCCCTCCAGCTCAGCCAGCACGTGGGAGGACAACACCACGGTGATGCCCTCGCGGCGGCTCTCCTCGACCAGTGTGCCCAGTACCGCCTGCCGGGCGATCGGGTCCAGGTCGGCGAGCGGTTCGTCGAGCAGCAGGAGGCCGGGGCGCTTGCCCAGCGCCAGTGCCAGCGCGACCCTCGTGCGCTGGCCACCGGAGAGGGTGCCGACCTTGGCGGACATCGGAACCTGCGCGCGGGACACCAGGTCCTCGGCGTAGGACTGGTCCCACGTGGGGTTGGCGTGCTTGCCCAGCTGGAGCGTCTCGGCGACGGTGAACTGCGCGTACAGCGGTTTCTGCTGCGCGAGGAACGCCACCGCGGGATGCATCCCCTTGCCGTGCGGGGTGTCGCCGAACACGGAGATCGTGCCCGTGCTCGGCCGCGTCAGTCCGGTGATCAGCCCCATGAGCGTGCTCTTGCCCGCTCCGTTCGGACCGACCAGCGCGACCACCCGGTTGCCCGGGATCTCTGTCGAACAGTCCCGCAGCGCCCAGCCCCGGCGGTAGTTCTTGCCCAGTCCGTCGGCGAGTACCGGCGGTTGGTTCGTCATGTGCTTCTCCTTTCGACGCCGCTGACGGTACACCAGTTCACTAGATACCTAGGTAACTGGGAATGTGATCCAGGACTCCGCGATGAGCCGAATGGCGCCGCTGACGTGTAAGCGCTCCCACCGGAAGGGTTCCCGCGGAGCGGAATGGGTGCTTGCATGCACGTTGAACGCCTCACGCTGCCGCCGCCGCGTCGAACAAGTCGAGGAGGGCACGCATGAGACTCCGCAACACTCTGGCGATCGGGGCCGCGGTCGTCGTGGGCCTGTCGCTGACACCGGGAGCCGCTTTCGGCGTCGAGCGCGACGTGGCGACCAATCTGGTCGTACCGTGGGACATCGATTTCCTGCCCGACCGGTCGGCGTTGGTCACCGAACGCGGCTCGGCCAGGGTTCTGTCCGTCACCGGAGGTGTGACGCGCGAGGTCGCTCGCATTCCCGGCGTGTCGGCGCAGGGTGAGGGTGGCCTGCTGGGCATCGCCGTCTCGCCGACGTACAGCACCGACCGGTACGTGTTCGTCTACTACACGTCCACTTCGGACAATCGAATCGCCCGCTTCCGCATCGGCGAGACACCACAGCCGATCGTGACCGGCATCCCGCGTGGCCGGACGATCCACAACGGCGGCGGGTTGTCGTTCGGCCCGGACGGTCTGCTCTACGCCGGCACCGGCGACGCGGGCAACACGGCCAACGCGCAGAACCCTGGCTCGCTGGGCGGCAAGATCCTCCGGATGACGATGGACGGCAGGCCCGCACCGGGCAATCCGACGTCCTCGCTCGTCTACAGCCTCGGCCATCGCAACGTGCAGGGTCTCGCGTGGGACGCCCAGCGCCGGATGTTCGCCGCCGAGCTGGGGCAGAACCGGCTCGACGAGCTGAACCGCGTCCAGCCCGGCGGCAACTACGGCTGGCCGGCGTGCGAAGGCCCCTGCAACGACCCCAGGTTCGTCGATCCCGTGCTGACCTGGTCCACCGCACAGGCCTCGCCCAGCGGCCTCGCGTTCCACCAGGGAAACCTGTACATGGCGGCGCTGCGCGGCCAACGGCTGTGGAAGATCCCGGTCGCCGCCGACGGTGGCGTCGGCCGGCCGCAGGCGTTGTTCTCCGGCGTCTACGGCCGGTTGCGCGCGGTGACGGCCGCGCCGGACGGCACGCTGTGGTTCTCGACGTCGAACCGCGACGGCCGCGGTACCCCTCAGGCCGGTGACGACCGGATCGTCAGCACGACGAGTTGACCGAACCTGCGGGGAGGGCCTGCATCGCACGGCCCTCCCCGCTCTCAGCCGGCTTGATCGAGCAGCCCGCGGACCACGTCCAGCAGGTCGGCCTCGGCGTAGGGCTTGGCGAGCAGGACAGCCGCATCGTCCAGTTTCTCCGAAGTCGTGCGGCCGGACACGTACAGCACCGGCACACCAGGCCGGATCCGCCGCAGCGTGGCCACGAGTTCGGGCCCGCCCATCTTCGGCATCACGACGTCGGTCACGACGAGGTCGATGTCGTCGTGGGTGTCGACGAGCTTCAGCGCCTGCAGGCCGTGGCGCGCCTCGATCACCGCGTACCCGGATCGTTCCAGCAGGCGGCGCGTCAAGGCGCGCACCTGGCTGTCGTCCTCCACCAGCAGGATGGTCTCCGAGCCCTGCTGAGGTGACGTCCGTGGTGTGGCGCAGGGGAGCGCTGCTGTGGAACTCCACGCACGGGGCAGATACACGGACACCGTCGTGCCCGCGCCGGGCGAGCTCGTCAGGTCGATCTGGCCGCCACTCTGCTGCACGATCCCGAACACGGTGGCCAGACCGAGACCGGTGCCCTTGCCCACCGGTTTCGTGGTGAAGTACGGCTCGAAGATCTGCGCCTGGACCGACTCGTCCATACCTGCGCCGGTGTCGCCGACGCTGAGCATCACGTACTCACCGGGGCGCACGCCGACGATGCGGCCGGGGTGGCAGGCGTCGAGGTGCACGTTGGCCGTCCTGATGCTGAGCACGCCGCCGCCCGGCATCGCGTCACGGGCGTTCGCGGCCAGGTTGAACAGGATCTGCTCGAGCTGCCCGGCGTCCGCCCAGACCGGCGCCACGTGCGGCGGCACGTCCAGCGCCAGCTCGACGTCCTCGCCGACCAACGTCGCCAGCATCGCCCTCACCTTGGTGATCGTCGCGCTGAGGTCCACGCACTCCGGCGCCAGGACCTGCTGGCGGGTGAACGCGAGCAGCTGCTGGGTCAGGTTCGCCGCGCGCTCACCGGCGTGCCGGATGTCCTCGATCTCCGTACGCCGCGGGTCATCCGGGGAACAGCGCCGCAGGAACGCCTCGCTGTTGCCGTTGATGACGGTCAGGATGTTGTTGAAGTCGTGGGCGATGCCACCGGTGAGGCGGCCGATCGCCTCCATCTTCTGCGCGTGCCGCAGCTGTGCCTCCAGCCGCTCGCGCTCTGCGATCTCGTCGACCAGTGCCGCGGTGCGCTCCCGCACCCGGTCCTCCAGCTCGGCATGGGCCAGCTCCAGTGATCGCCGCGCCTGTTCGGCCTCGGTGAGGGCCTGCCGTTCCCGCTCCAGCATCCTGATGCCGCGCAAGGCACTGCTGAGCTGCTGCTGGATAGCTTCGTAGACCCAGCCCGGCATCGAGCCCACCTCGAACAGCGCGAACCCGAGCTGTTCCTCGAGCCCGAAGAGCGCGGCGGCCACGAAGCTGCCCGGCGCCGGCCGGTCGATCCGGTGGGGTGTGAGCTGTGTGGACCGGAAGGACAGCGCCGTGCGGTCCGGCCGCAGTTCGCCGTTCTCGTACGACATCAGCGGGCGTGCCCACTCACGGGTCGACTCGAACGTCATCACGTGGCAGCCGGGGATGCCCAGCCTCGGCAGCTCGGCCACCAGCGCGCCGGTGAGCTCGGCGACGTCCCGCGAGACGATCAGCCGCTGGCCGGCCTCGCGCACGGTCTGATCCTGCCGTTCGTGCAGGAGGTACTCGAACGTCCTCTCCCGCTCGACCACGTCGGACACCATCAGCTGCACCCGCAGCCACAGGTCCTCGATCGCGCCCTCGTCGGTGCCGCGCGCGAGAGCGAACCGGCGCAGGTAGAACAACGGCGCCCACCACGACTGCGCCGCGCATCCGGCGCGTGCGCTGTCGCGCAGGTGCTCCGCGAACACCGCGAGGAAGCCCTCTGGCCGTCCGGCGTCGAGGAACAGGCCGATCAGGCGTTCGGCCCAGCCGTCCGGCAGCACGGCCGACTGCGGACCGAGCCCCTGGCGCAGGTTCGCGGCCACCGCCTCGGCGGTGTCGTGCTCCGGTACGGCGAGCTCACCGTGCGCCGGTGCGGAGATTCCTTTGCCCGACGGGATGCAGCCGCACGAGCGGCGCACGACGAGCTCGGTCGGGACGATCTCCAGCGGGGGTGCGGGCTCACCCCGGACCAGCGCGTGCGCCAGTTCGGCGGCCCTGTACCCCATCTCGTGGAACGGAGCTCGCACCGTCGTCAGCGCGGGCGTCCCCGCGTCGATGTTGACCCGGCGGTGCACGCTGCCCGAGGCCGGCGACGCGGCTGCTTGGTAGCCGAGATCGTTCGAGCGGATGCACGTGTGGTTGTCGTACCCGACGACCGCCACGTCCTCCGGCGTGCGCAGGCCCGCCTCCTGCACCGCGGTCACCACGCCCAGCGCGAACTCGTCGTTGGCCGCCGCGAAGGCGTCCGGCGGTTCCACCGCCTCGTCCAGCATCGCGGCGACCGCGTCCGCCGCGGCGGCGGGATCCCAGGACGGGGCGGGCGCGGTCACGAGCCCCGGTTCGACCGGGAGGCCGTGGCGGGTGAGCGCGTCCAGGTAGCCCTGGTAGCGGTCCTGCGCGCCGACATGTGCCAGCGGGCCGCGGACGAAACCGATCCGCCGATGGCCGTGCACCTCGATCAGATGGCTGACCGCCTGGTCCATGCCGGCGCGGTTGTCCATCAGCACCGTCGGCCAGTCCGCCAGGTGCGCCTCGACGCTGACGATCGGGATGGGCGCGTAGCGGACGGCGAACTCGCGCATCGCGGCCTCGCCGATCTGCTGGCTGATCCGCGTCGTCCAGATGACGAGCGCGTCGATCCGGTCGGGCGCGATGAGGTCGTAGACCGCGTTGGCCTGTCGTTTGTGGCGGTCCGGATGGGCAAGCTCGGTGCCGGTGAAGCAGATGAGGTCGCAGCCGGCCGCGGTCGCGCCGTCGCTGACGCCCTGCCACTGCTCACCGGCGAGTTCGATGAGCGGGCCTGCCGTGATCATGCCGATGGTGGGCCGCACTGTCTCGCCATGTTCCACGAAACCTCACATCTGGCTCGTCGCGCGGTCAAAGCCGGCGTCAGATGATAATCGCCGCCTGAGTCGTTGCCCGGCAAGCAGTTCAGCGGTCACCGGCTCAGGCGGAGTCGCGGATGACCAGTTCCGTGGGCAGGATCAGCGATGTCGGCTGCTCACCGTTCAGCAGTCGCACCAGCATCCGGGTCATCTCCCGCCCCAGCGCCTCGATGGGCTGCCGGACCGTGGTGAGCGCGGGCTGGGTGTGCTTGGCCGTCACGATGTCGTTGAAGCCGACCACCGCGACGTCCTCCGGAACGCGCTTGCCGTGCTCCTGCAGCACGGCGAGCGCGCCGGTCGCCATCGCGTCCGACGCCACGAACACCGCGTCGAGGTCCGGGTGGTCGTCGAGCAGCAGCTTCATGCCCGCGGCCCCGCTGGCCTCGCTGAAGTCACCGTGCGCGACCCGCTGATCGCTCAGCCCCGCCAGCACGACGGCCTCGCGAAAACCCAGGTAGCGCGACGTTCCGGCGTGGGTGTCGAGCTCACCGGTGATGGTGCCGATGTTCTTGCGACCCGACGAGATGAGGTGCTCCACGGCGGAGCGGGCGCCACCCCGGTTGTCCGCGTCGACGTACCACTGCGGGGTCCGGTCGAGCGACCGGCCGCCGTGCACGGTGGGCAGTCCGCTCTCCTCCGTCATCTTCGACAGCGGGTCGTTCTCCTTGAGCGCCAGCAGCATGACGCCGTCCACGCCGCGTGACTGGAGGACCCTGGCGAGCCGGGCACGACCCCGTTCCGACGCGGCGAGCACCAGCATCAGCTGGAGGTCGGTCTCCTCGATGACCGCGTTGACCCCGGTGATCACCTCGGCGAAGAAGAGGTTCGCGAAGAGCGCGGGGTCGTCGCTGGAGATCGCGAGCACCACCGCGCCCCGGCGCTGAGTGGCGAGCGAGCGGGCCGCGGTGTTCGGGACATAGCCGAGTTCGGCGATCGCGATCTCCACGGCCCT
Organism: Lentzea miocenica; assembly: GCF_033949945.1. Lineage (NCBI taxonomy): Bacteria > Bacillati > Actinomycetota > Actinomycetes > Pseudonocardiales > Pseudonocardiaceae > Lentzea > Lentzea miocenica. The sequence continues at coordinate 198,457 of NZ_JAXAVW010000013.1, read as the reverse complement.
GCGGGCTTTCGCGCTGACGTGGCGGGCGTTGTTGATGACGCGGGACACCGTGCCGGTGGAGACACCCGCACGCTGCGCGACCTCTTCCAGGGTGGGCGGTCGCGTGTTCATGGCCGGAGCCTATCAATTCTGTAAGCGCTCACAGGCCACCACGCCTGATCACGTCGGCATACCACCGCGCACTGTCCTTGAGCGTGCGGCGCTGGGTGGCGTAGTCGACGTGCACGATGCCGAACCGCTGGGCGTAGCCGTAGGACCATTCGAAGTTGTCGAGCAGTGACCAGGCGAAGTAGCCCTTCAACGGCACCCCGTGCGCCGCCGCTTCCGCGCACGCCCGCACGTGCCCGTCGAGGTAGGCGACGCGGGCCACGTCGTGCACCTCGTCCTCGAACGCGGCACCGTTCTCGGTGATGTACAACGGGATCGCGGGGTAGTCGCGTTCCAGCCGCAACAACAGGTCGAGCAGGCCGCGTGCGTCGATCTCCCAGCCGATGGAGGTGCGCTGCCTGCCACCGTCGTGCTGCCGCACGTGTTCGGAGCCGACGTACGCGGACGGGCTCGGTGTCGTGCCGTGGCCGACCAGCATGGGGGAGTAGTAGTTCACTCCGAGGAAGTCGATCGGCGCGGCGACGGTCTTGAGATCGCCCTCCTGCACGTGGTCGAAACCGGTGATCGGCGCGAGGTCCTCGACCACGTCGTCCGGATACGCGGCCGTCAGCACCGGGTCGAGGAAGAACCGGTTCTGCATCCCGTCGATCCGGCGCGCCGCGTCGAGGTCCTGCTCCGCCGTGGAGGCAGGGGTGACGTGCGTGAGGTTCAGCGTGATGCCGACCCGTGCTTCTGGCATCGCCTGAACCGCGAGACCGTGGCCCAGCAGGAGATGGTGGGCGGCGCGGACGGCGGCGGCGGGCTCGCGGCGGCCGGGCGCGTGCCTGCCGGTGGCGTAGCCGAGGTACGCCGAGCACCACGGTTCGTTCAGCGTCGTCCAGTGGCTGACCCGGTCGGCCAGTGCCTCGTGCACGATCGCCGCGTACTCGGCGAAGCGCAGCGCGGTGTCCCGCTCCGGCCAGCCGCCCGCGTCCTCCAGCGGCTGCGGCAGGTCCCAGTGGTACAACGTCGGCCACGGCTCGATGTCCTGTTCCAGCAAGGTGTCGACGAGCCGCCGGTAGAAGTCGAGCCCGCGCTGGTTGACCGCACCAGAGCCGAGTGGTTGCACCCGAGGCCACGCGATGGAGAACCGGTACGCGCCGAGTCCCAGCTCGGTCATGAGCCCGACGTCCTCGCGGTACCGGTGGTAGTGGTCGGCCGCCACGGCACCGGTGTCACCGTTGTCCACCTTGCCCGGCGTCGCGCAGAAGGTGTCCCAAATGGACGGTAGCCGCCCGTCCTCGGCGGCCGCGCCCTCGATCTGGTAGCTCGAGGTGGCCGCTCCCCAGAGGAAGCCGGGTGGGAACGTGGTCATGCCTTGACCGCTCCTTCCATGATGCCGCCGATGATCTGGCGACCGAACGCGATGAACACGAGCAGAAGCGGCACCGTGGCGACCAGCGCTCCGGTGAACATGAGCGTGTAGTCCGTGTAGTAGCTGGTGGAGAGCTGGCTCAGCGAGAACTGCACGGTCGGGTTGTCCGCCTCCAGCACGGCGAGCGGCCAGAGGAACTCGTTCCACGTGCCCATGAACGTGAACAGGCCGAGCACCGCGGCGCCGGGGCGCAGCGCGGGCAGCACCACGGTCCAGAAGACGCGGAAAGTGCTGCACCCGTCGACCCGCGCGGCCTCGATGAGCTCGTCGGGCACCGCGCGCTCGGCGTACTGGCGCATCAGGAAGACGCCGAACGCGGACACCAGCGACGGGACGATGATCGCTTCCATCCGGTTCTGCCAGCCGAGCTCGACCATGATCATGTACAGCGGGATGATGCCCATCTGCACGGGGATCATCATGGTCGCGAGGATGACCAGCAGCAGACCGTTGCGGCCGCGGAACTTCAGCTTGGCGAAGGCGAAACCGGCGAGCGAGGAGAAGAACACGACCGCCACGGTCACCACGACCGAGGAGAGCGCCGAGTTCCACATGCCCAGCAGGAAGTTCGCCTGGTCGGCGTCCAGCAGCCTGCCGAGGTTCTCGCCGAGGTTGGGGCCGGGCAACAGCGGCGGCGGCCAGTCACCCACCACGTCGTTGGACCGCGTCGCGACGACGAAGAGCCAGTACAGCGGGAACGCCGAGAGCACGATGCCCGCGATGAGGGTGCAGTAGAGGAGGGGCTGGGATTTGCGCACGGTCACTTCCCCTTTCGCGTGATGAGGAAGTTGACGACCGCGAGGATCGTGATCAGCAGGAAGATCATCCAGGCGACGGCGGAGCCGTACCCGTAGTCGAAGTCGCGGAACGCCTTCTCGAACATGTACATCGACACCGTCTGGAACTGCCGCAGACTGCCACCGGAGATCGCGAAGGTGCCCTGGCCGAAGATCAGTGGTTCGGTGAAGAGCTGCATGCCCGCGATCGTCGAGACGATGACGGTGAAGATGATGGCCGGCCTGATCATCGGGACGGTGATGCTCCAGAACTGCCGGGCCTTGGAGGCACCGTCCACAGTGGCCGCCTCGTACAGGTCGCGCGGGATCGACTGCATCGCCGCGAGGTAGATCAGGGCGTTGTACCCGGTCCACCTCCAGTTGACCATGGTGGCGATCGCCGTCCAGGACGACCACTTGTCCGCCCGCCAGTCGACCGGGGCGATGTTCACCAGGCCCAGCAGGCCGTTCACCACGCCGGCGTCGCGGTCGAAGATCTGGCTGAACACGATGCCGACCGCCGCCACCGAGGTCACGATCGGCAGCAGCACGCCCATCCGCAGGAACGTCAGCCCGCGCAGCTTCTGGTTGAGCAGGCTCGCGAGGACCAGCGCGAACAGCAGCTGCGGCACGGTCGCCAGCACGAGCATGCCGATGGTGTTGTAGACGGCGTTCCAGAAGTCCGGATCGCCGAACAACGTCACGTAGTTGTCGAGTCCGACGAACGCGCCGGCGCCGCTGATGTCCCAGTCGTGCAACGACACCCAGGCCGTGTAGCCGAGCGGGAACAGGCCGAAGATCGCGAAGATCACGAAGAACGGCGCGATGAACAGGTAGGGCGACCAGGCCGTGTCGATCCGGGACAACCGGGCGCGCAGCCTGATGCGCGGCTTCGCGGGCGGCTCGCCGCTGACGGCGGGCCTCGTGGCCGTCCTCGGCCGCAGATCAGTCACCAACGTGTGTCCTCAATGGAGAAGATGGGCAGGCGGCCGGGGCGGTTGCCGCACGCACGCCCCGGCCGCCAGGTCCTCACTTGACCAGCCGCTTGGCGTCGTCGACTGCCTTGGCCCACGCCTCGCCGGGGCTGAGCTTGCCCTGCTCGACGGCGGTCAGCGCGTTGGTCATGCGGTCGTTGATGGCGACGTTGTCCGGGCCGAGGTAGACGGGCCTGAGTGCCTTCACGCTGTCGCCGAAGATCTTGCCGACCGGCGCGTCGTTGAAGTACGCGTTGGTGAAGGCCTGCACGGCCGGGTCGTCGATGGCCTGCGGGGAGGACGGGAAGTTGTTCTTCGACTTGAAGGCCGCCGTCTGTCCCTTGGCGCTGGTCAGGAACTTCGCCAGCTCGGCGGCCTCCTTCTGGTGGGTGCTCTGCGTGGGCACCGCGAGGAACGACCCGCCGCGGACGGCGCCGTTACCGGGCACGCGGGTGACGTCCCACTTGCCCTTGTTCTCCGGCCCTGACTGCTTCTCGATCGTGCCGAGCATCCACGAGGGGCAGGGGATCGTGGCGAACGTGCCGTTCTTGAATCCGGCGTTCCACTGTGGACTCCACTGCTCGATGTTCGCCGAGAGTCCCGCCTCGACCATCTCGACGGTCTGGTCCCAGGCCTTCTTCACACCGGGGTTGCTGTCGATCACGAGCTTGGTGGAGGTGTCGTAGTACGTGTGGTCGCCCTGCTGCATCAGGATGTTCTGGTACAGGCCGCCGGACGAGTCGTAGAAGCCGGCGCCGGTGTTCGCGCCCTTGAACCGCTTGCCGGTCGCGATGTAGTCGTCCCACGTGGGCCAGAGCTTGCCGACCTCCTCGCGGGCGGTGGGCAGGCCGGCCTTGGCGAAGAGGTCCGTGCGGTAACACATGCCCTGCGCCCCGACGTCCGTGCCGAGACCGATGACCCTGCTGCCGTCCGCGGTGGACGCCTGCTTCCACTTCCACTCGAGGAAGTTGTTCTTGAGCTCGCCGGCGCCGTGGTCGAGCAGGTTCACGAACTGGTCGGGCTTCGCCATGAACTGCGAGAGGATGCCCTCCTCGATGGCGACGACGTCACCCGCGCCCTTGCCGGTCGCGAGCCACTGCTGCAGCTTGGGCAGGTAGTCGCCCAGCTTGCCGACGTTCTCCTCCTTGATGGTGACGCCGGGGTGGCTCGCCTCGTACTCCTTGTAGAGCTGGTCGTAGCCGAACTGGCTGAAGGTCTTGACGATCAGCGTGGTCTCGCCAGAGCTGGAGCCGGCGGACCCGCCGCCGCACGCGGAAACCGCCACGAGTGCGCTGAGCAGTGTTGTGGCGAGCAACGCCCGCCTCGGCCGAGCAACCATCAAGGACCTCCAGTTGGCGGATGGTCAGCAAGCGGTAACACCTGCGTTCGGGGCGCTTGGTAACCATGGAAACACCGTTCACCTGCTGCGACGCTGCGGCTTGTGCCGGTGTGGGCGCTAGCGGATCGGGGGAAACTGTTAGCGCTTACAGCACTGTAACCACGACGCCATCCGGATGTGAAGAGGTAACCCGGGTCACAATTCGGCGACGTGTGGTCGTTGACACCCGGGGTCGAGTGGGTGACCATTCGCCTCGACGCTGCGGTCGCGCCGGGAGACCTTCGACCCGAGAGGGCTCCGGTATGTCCGTGAAAACCAAGCTGATCGCCATCGGCCTCCCGCTCGTGCTCGTCGCCGGTGCCGCGCTCCCCGCGACCGCCGCCGAGGGCTACGAGCGCGTGCTGAACGGCACCTTCGACAGCGTGAAGACTCCGTGGTGGAGCAGCGGGAACACTCCGTCCAGAGTGGAGTCCGGCAGGCTCTGCGCCGACATCCCGGCAGGTACGGTCAACCCCTGGCAGTCGATGATCGGCCAGAACGACGTGCCGCTGGAGGCGGGCCAGCCCTACACGCTGCGCTTCACCGCCACCGCGACGAAGAACGTCACGGTCAGGGCAACTGTGCAGCTCGCGGTCCCGCCGAGCACCACCACGATGAACAAGGCGGCCGCCCTCACCAGCACCCCCAAGACGTTCGAGTTCACCGGAACGTCCACAGTGGCCTCCCGCAACGGACAGGTAGCCATCCAGGCCGGTGGCGCGACCGAGGCCTACACGCTGTGCCTCGACGACGTCTCCCTGACTGGTGGCATCATCCCGCCGGGCGGCGGCTGGGACTACGGCTCACCGGTACGAACGAACCAGCACGCCTACCCGGCGTCAGGCACGAAGCGCGCCTCGATCGCCGACAGCTCCACCACTCCGCTGCCGTGGCAGCTGCGTGACGCGGCCGGCCAGGTGGTCGCCAGCGGGGAGACGCAGGTCAAAGGTGACGACGCGATGACCCGCGACCACGTGCACATCGCCGACTTCACGTCGTACCGCACGGCTGGAACCGGTTACACGGTGGCCGTCGGCGATCAGGTCAGCTACCCGTTCGACATCGCCGCCAAGCCCTACGACAGCCTGCGCCGGGACGCGCTCGCGTACTTCTACCACAACCGCAGCGGCCTCCCGATCGAGGCGAAGTACGTCGGTGACGCGTACGCGCGCCCTGCCGGACACGTCGGCGTCGCGCCCAACAAGGGCGACATCTCCGTGCCCTGCCAGCCAGGTGTCTGCGACTACTCGCTCGACGTCAGCGGCGGTTGGTACGACGCCGGCGACCACGGCAAGTACGTGGTGAACGGCGCATTGGCGGCGTGGCAGCTGATGGACCTGTACGAGCGTTCCCTGTACCGCCTCGACATCGAGGGCCTGCGTGACGGCCTGCTCGCGATCCCGGAGCAGGACAACCGCGTGCCCGACGTGCTGGACGAGGCGCGCTGGGAGGTCGAGTTCCTGCTGAAGATGCAGGTGCCCGCGGACAAGCCGCTCGCGGGCATGGCACACCACAAGATCCACGACCTGGCGTGGACACCGCACCCCACGATCCCGCACAACGACGCCCAGCCCCGGTACCTGCACGCGCCGTCGACGGCGGCCACGCTGAACCTGGCCGCCGCGGGCGCCCAGTGCGCGCGCATCTGGAAGCTGTGGGACCGGGCGTTCGCACAGCGCTGCCTCACGGCGGCGGAGACCGCGTGGCAGGCAGCGCTCGCCAACCCCTCTCGTTTCGCTCCGCGTGAGGACAGCGTGGGCGGCGGCCCCTACGACGACACGAACGTCACCGACGAGTTCTCCTGGGCAGCCGCCGAGCTGTACGCGACCACCGGCAACCGCGACTTCCTGAGCAAGGTCACCACGACGCTCACGCCCGCCGGGTTCTCCTGGAAGGACACCGGCGCGCTGGCCGACCTGACCATCGTCCGCCTGCCGTTCCGCTTCCCGATCGACCGCGTGCTCGCGGCCCGTTCCCGAGTGCTCCAGGTCGCCGACGGCCACGTGCGGGACCTGAAGTCGCAGGGCTACCCCAACCCGTCCAAGCCGTCCGACGGCCTGTACGCGTGGGGCTCGACCAGCGCCACCACGAACGCGGCGGTGATCATGGCGATGGCCTACGACCTCAGCCTGAAGCGCGAGTACAGCGACGCCGTCCTGGAGTCGATGGACTACCTGCTCGGCCGCAACGGCCTGAACCAGTCGTTCGTCAGCGGCTACGGCGAGCGGGCCAGCAAGAACCAGCACCACCGGCACTGGGCGCACCAGGTAGACCCCAGGCTGCCCAACCCGCCCGCCGGTGCGCTCGCGGGCGGTCCCAACTCGGGTCTGCAGGATCCCGTCGCCCAGCAGAACCTGCGGGGTTGTGCTCCCGCCAAGTGCTACATCGACGAGCTCGGGTCCTGGTCCACGAACGAGGTCGCCATCAACTGGAACTCGTCACTCGCGTGGATCGCGGCTTTCGCCGACACCCGATAGAGAAACTCCCGCCGCCGCACCGCCCGCACATCGCCGTGCGGGCGGTGTCCGCGACGGGTGAAAGGAAAACAGCCCGAACGAAAGGGGATCCACAGTGCGGTGGATTGTCCGTTTATCGGCGACCCTCACAGCAATGCTCCTGCTCCCCGTCACACCCGCTGCGGCAGCCAATCCCATTGACCTGACCAGCGGCTTCTACGTCAACCCCAACTCGTTGCCCGCCACCTGGGCCCGGAACAATCCCGGCGACTCCCGTGCGGCGCGCATCCAGTCGTCGATCGGCTCCAAGCCGATCGCCCGCTGGTTCGGCAACGACAGCAACATCGGCTCCACCGTCGCGAACTACACCGGCGCGGCGGACGGCCAGGACAAGCTCCCGGTGCTCGTCGCCTACAACCTCCCCGGCAGAGACGCCTGCGGGGGCCACTCGGGCGGCGGCGCGGGCAGTCCGTCGGCCTACCGGACCTGGATTTCCAGCTTCGCCGCCGGGATCGGGACCAAACCAGCGGTGGTGATCATCGAGCCGGACGCGCTCGGCGACTTCGAGTGCATGACCCAGACGCAGATCGACGAGCGCCTCGGCATGCTCACCTACGCCACCCAGATGTTCCAGCAGAAGTCACCGAACACCTACGCCTACCTGGACGGCGGCAACGCCGGATGGGTGGCGGCGTCCACCATGGCGAGCAGGCTGAACTCGGCCGGCGTGCGCAACATCCGCGGGTTCTCGGTGAACGTGTCGAACTTCTACACCACGAGCCAGTCGACGAGCTACGCCAACTCCGTGGTCAGCAACCTCGGCTACGCGGCGAGGTTCGTGGTGGACACGAGCCGCAACGGCAACGGGCACAACGGTCAGTGGTGCAACCCGGCCGGCCGCAGGCTCGGCGTGACCGCCCAGGTGGGCGGTGGCGCGGAGATGCTGCTGTGGGTGAAGACCCCTGGCGTGTCGGACGGGAACTGCGGCATCGCCCCCAACACGCCGGCGGGCCAGTTCAACCCTGACCTCGCCATCCGGCTGATCGACGGAACCTGATCTGAGGACCAGGGGCACGGGCACCTCGAAGTCCGCGTGCCCCCGGCGGTCAGGACTGTAACGGGAAAGCGCTTACCTTCATAGGTGCCATGGCAGTGCCATGGCGCAGGAGTTCGCACGAGCGAAGCGGTCACAGCGGACGGCCGCAGCTGGAGCAGTCGACCGGGCACTCCAGCATTGACGAGTGCCTGAGGCCGGGAACCACCAGCCGGTGAAATGGACATGACGGTGCCGGTTTCGGCTGCGGTGGTCAGGTTGGTCGTGGCGATGTCAGGATGTGGATCAGGAGGACCTGGCGTGGACGAGTCGTTCACCCAGCTGATGTAGCAGCCCGGTCGGCGGTCTGGTCCACTTCGGACAGGACGCGGCTGGACAGCAGCACGGTGCCGCCTCTCGCGGCGTGGCCCCGCAGCGGCGGGTTGGTGAGCAGGGCGTGGGCGATGCCCAGGCGTTGCCGCATGCCGAGGCTGTACTTGCCGATCTTGCGGGTGGCCGCGTCGGCCAGGCCCAGCATCTCCAGCACCTCGTCCGCGCGGCGGCTGGGCACGCCGGACAGGGTCGCGGCCATGCGCAGGTGGCCCCGGCCGCTGCGTCCAGGGTGGACGGCGGCCGCGTCCAGCAGCACACCGGCCACATGGGACGGACTGGGCCACGCGGTGAACGGGCGGCCCGCGATCATCGCCTGGCCGCGGTCCGGCCTGGTCAGGCCGGTGATCATGCGCAGGGGCGTCGACTCGCCGGCGCCGTGTCACTGTCCGTTGCGGGCTGATTCGTCGTGTCGGCCGACAGAGCCGCCGCGGTCCGCTAGCCTCTGTCGCGTTCAGCACGAAGCGATCCTGGGGGACGCGTGATCGATCCGGAGCAGTTGCTCAGCCAGTACGAAGGCAAGCTCGCGCAGGCACAGGCGAAGAGCGACGCCATCCGTGAGAACCTCGCTCACCTGCAGGTGACCGAGCGCAGTCCGGACGGGCAGATCACGGTGACCGTGAACGACGCTGGCAACCTGGTCGGCCTGCAGCTCGGGCAGGCGTTGCAGCGCAAGGACGGCGCGGCGGTCGCGCAGGACATCATGCGCACCCTGCAGGCCGCGCAGAGCCGTGTCGCGAACGCGGTCCAGGAGTCGATGGCGCCGCTCATGGGTGCCGACTCCGAGGCCATGCACATGATGATGGACAAGCTGCGCAGCGCCCAGCCGCCGCCTCCACCCGTGGAGCAGCGGGGAGCCTGGGGTCCGACCGAGACCCGGATGGGGGCCATTGAGGACGATGGCGCGCCGCCTCGTCCCACGCCGCCGCCTCCTCCTGTGCGACCGCAGCAGCCGCCGCCTCGGCGTCCGCCGGCCGACGATGACGACGACTTCAGCAACGGGGGCTTCCTCCGATGAACTACCGCATCGACCTCACCGAGATGGACAACCACGCCAAGCGCGTGGACGAGATCGGCGGGCGCATCGGCACCGCCATCGGAGCGGGCAACGCGGCGTCGAACCCGGAGGCGTTCGGGCTGCTCGGCATTCCGCTCGCGGCGCTTTGTTCCGCCGCGCAGCACATGGCGATGAACACCCTCAACGACGCCGCGGAAGCCGCGCTGGACCACCACAAGCGGGTCAAGGCGTGGCGTGAGTCCGTCAAGGAAAACGACGAGATGCAGGCCGACCGCTTCAGGACGGGGGAGTGATGAGCACGCCGAGCATGGGGCCGGCTCCGGCCCCCACGCAGAACCCGCTGATCCGCGAGGGCGACCCAACCCCGGGCACCGAGGGTGCGGGACTGTTCCACGACGTCACCGAGGCGGTGACCGGGTTCGCCGACGGCAACTGGGCAGAAGGGCTGCTCAACCTGGCGAGTGCCGCCGGTGACATCGGCAAGATGCTCACCGATCCGCTCGCGTATCTGTTCAGCGCGGGCTTCGGGTGGCTGATGGAGCACGTCAGCTTCCTCAAGGAACCGCTCGACTGGCTGACCGGCGACCAGCAGACGCTGGACGGCATGGCGCAGACGTGGTCGTCGGTGTCGAGCTACCTCGACGAGATCTCCACCGACCTCAAGGACGCCGTCAACAAGGACGCCGGTCAGTGGGAGGGCAAGGACTCGGAGAAGTACCGCGCGTTCGGTGCCGATCGCGCGGACACCTACGGCGCCGTCGGCACCGCCGCGCGCGGCATGTCGATCCTGATCACGATCTGCAAGACGATCCTCAAGGTCGTCCGTGACATCGTGCGCGACCTGATCTCCGAGGCGATCGGCAAGCTGATCAGCATCTGCCTGCGCTGGGCGCCGGCCGTCGCGGCTCTGGGTGCTGGCATCGCCGGTGCCGTCGCCGAGGCCGTGCCCACTGCGGTGAGGTACGCGCAGAAGTGCATCGAGTGGTGCCGCAAGCTCACCAAGGCGTTCAGCAAGGCTGGCGGTTTGTTCAAGAAGCTCGACGACACCCTCGCCAGCGCCAGCGTGAACCTCGCCAAGCGCGGCGACGACTTCGTCACCGTGCTGAAGCAGGGCGCGAACGCTGACATCGCCCGTGCGATGAAGGACTTCAACGTCGGTGGCATGCTGAAGGACGCCGGCGCCGGCGCGAAGAAGGTCATCGTCGACGGTGTCACGGGACTCCCGAAGGACATCGGCCCCGCCATGGCCGAGGAGTTCCGCAAGGAAGGCGCGAAGATCGTGGACAACCGGGGCTGGAAGGACTGGCGCGAACTGAAGAAAGAGGAAGACGAAAGGAAGAAAGTCGAGTGAAGGTTCTTCGTCGTGTGGTCGCCGTCCTGGTCCTCCCGTTCCTTGGCTACCTGATCGGCGCCACGATCTTCCTCCACTTCTGGAATCAGGCTGAGCCCGGTGACGTCAAGAACGCCAATCTGGTGGCGGTGGCGAAGTCCTGCGAACGCAATGGCCCGGTGACGTTGCGGCGCCTCGGCTTCTACTACACGTGCGAGGTCGAGGTCCGGATCAGGTCGGACAACGAGACCTACACATCGGACGTGACAGGGTGGCTCGCGCCAGAGGACATCGGCAAGGAGTACGCCGTCCACACCCTGCGGCGGGGACCGTTGTCGCCGGACGTGCGCCCAGATTCGCAGATCTTGCTGGGCTGGTTGTGCACGTTCGTCTTCGGGATAGTCTTCCTCCTGGTGTACGTCAACATCTTGCGGTTCCTGTTGCCCGATCGCGGGCCTCGCAAGCGCCGCATGCCGACGAGGTACGAGCCACCCACGACGTGAGCTGAGCTGTGTCGACGGCTACCTGCTCGATCTGAAGGTTCCGGCGGTCAGTTGCCCTGCTGTCGTGCCTGGGTGATGAACGAGCGGTACCAGTGGTAGCTGGCGCGCGGTGTGCGTTGCTGGGTCTGGTAGTCGACGTGGATCAGGCCGAAGCGGTGCTTGTAGCCGTGCGCCCACTCGAAGTTGTCGAGCAGTGACCAGCAGAAGTAGCCCCGGAGGTCGACTCCGGGGGCTGCTTCGGCCGCGGCGATGTGGTCGCGGAGGTAGGCGATGCGGTCGGTGTCCTCGAATCCCTCGGTGTCGGGGTAGACGCAGCCGTTCTCGGTGACGTAGACGGGTGGCAAGCCGGGGTGGCGGGCTTTGAGGTCGGTCAGCGCGGTGATGAGCCCGACAGGCTCCACCGGCCAGCCCATGCCGGTGCGGGGCACGTCCGGCAGCTGGGTCGTGTCGACGCCGATGTCGTGGGCGGTGCGCTTGGCCGGGTCCGGTTCGCGGTGTGGTGCGTCGGCCACGTGCAGCCGGTAGTAGTAGTTGAGGCCGACGTAGTCCAGTGGTTCGCCGATGATCGACAGGTCCTCGTCGTGCCGGAACGAGAAGTCGCTGATCTCGCTGAACATCGAGGTCAGCTCGTCCGGATACGCCGAGCCGAACAGCGGGTCGGTGAACTGCCGGCGCAGCAGGCAGTCCTGGCGACTGGCCGCGGCGACGTCGGCGGGGGAGCTCGTCACCGGCACGGTGGGGGACTGGTTGAGCACGATGCCGAACTCCTGGCCCGGCAGGCCGTTGGCGCGCATGGCCTGCACGGCCAGGCCGTGGCCCAGCAGCAGGTGGTGCGCCGCCGCCAGCGCGCCGTGGCCTTCGCGTGCACCAGGTGCGTGACGGCCTTCGCCGTAGCCCACGATCGCCGAACAGTACGGCTCGTTCAACGTGGTCCACTTGCTGACGACGTCACCGAGTGCCTCATGCACGGTCGCGGCGTAGTCGGCGAACCGGTAGGAGGTGTCGCGGTCGCGCCACCCGCCCCTGTCCTCCAACGCCTGCGGCAGATCCCAGTGGTACAACGTCAGGAAAGGCTCGATCTCGTTGTCCAGCAACGACTCGACGAGCCGCCGGTAGAAGTCGAGGCCGCGCTGCTCGATCCGGCCCCAGCCGTCCGGCAGGATCCTCGACCACGAGACGGAGAACCGGTACGCGTCGACGCCCAGGTCGATGAGCAGGCGCATGTCGTCGACCCAGCGGTGGTAATGGTCCGCCGCGACGTCACCGGTGTCGCCGTTCGCGACCGCGCCGGGAACGGTCGCGAAGGTGTCCCAGATGGACGGACCGCGGCCGCCGAGGCTCGCCGCCCCCTCGATCTGGTAGGCCGAGGTCGCCACACCCCAGCGGAAGCCGGACGGGAAACTCACAACGATCTCCTCTGCGAGAGGTCAGCCCTTGACGGCGCCCGACATGATGCCGCCGACGATCTGGCGGCCGAACAACAGGAACACGGCCAGCACCGGGACGGTGCCGATGGTCGCGGCGGTCAGCACCAGCGTGTAGTCGGTGGTGTAACCACTGGCCAAAGTGGACAGAGCGGTCTGCACGGTCGGGTTCTCCGGTACCAGCACCACGAGCGGCCAGAAGAAGTCGTTCCACGCCTGCATGAACGTGAACAGCCCGAGCACCGCCGCGGCCGGCCGGGCCGCGGGCAGTGCGACGTGCCAGAACAACCGCAGCGAGTGGCATCCGTCCATCCGGCCCGCCTCGAGCAGCTCGTCCGGGATCGCCCGCTCGAAGTACTGCCGCATGAAGAACACGCCGAACGCGGTCACCAGTCCCGGCACGATCACCGCGTGGATCTGCCCGGCCCAGCCGAAGTCGCTCATCATCATGTACAGCGGGATGATGCCGAGCTCGGTCGGAATGGCCTGCGTGCCGATGATGAGCAGCAGCAACACGTTGCGGCCGCGGAACTTCATCTTGGCGAACGCGAACCCGGCGAGGGTGGAGAAGAACACCACCGACACGGTGACGGTGCCGGACACGATGATCGAGTTCATCAGCGCCAGCGCGAAGTCGGTGGTGTCGAAGACGCGCGCGATGTTCTCGAAGAGGTGGCCGCCCGGCACCAGGACGGGCGGCACGCTGTCGATCGCGTCCGGTGTCTGCGAGGACACGACGAACGACCAGTACACGGGGAAGGCCGACCCGGCGAGCACGGCGATCAACGCCGCGTACGTCCACGGTCCGGCCACCCGCCTGGCCAGCCTGCGCGCCCTCACCGCGGGGCCGGTGGGGCGCACCGGCACGGGGCGGTCCAGCACAGCGGTCATGATTGCCTCACTCCGTCTGGATCCGTTTGGTCACCAGGTAACCGAGACCGGCGACGATGATCGTGGCGATCGCCAGCACGACCGCGATCGCCGAGCTGTAGCCGAAGTCGTAGTTGGAGAAGCCCTGCTCGTACAGGTACAGCGCGGCGGTCTGGAACTGCCGGTCCGAACCGCCGGTCGCGGCCGCCGCACCGGGGTTGAACAGCAGCGGTTCGGCGAGCAGGCGCATGTTGCCGGTGGTCGCGATGATCGTCGAGAAGATGATCTGCGGCCGCAGCAGCGGAACCGTGATCCGCCAGAACTGCTGCCAGCCACTCGCACCGTCCAAAGTGGCCGCTTCGTAGAGGCTGCCGGGGATGGCCTGCATGGACGCGAGGAAGATCAACGCGTGGTAGCCGGTCCAGCGCCACACCACCATCACGGCGATGGCGATGTGGGAGCTGGCCGTGCCGGCCTGCCAGTCGATGTGCCCGGCGCCGAACAGGTCCAGCACCCAGTTGATCAGGCCGAAGTCCCGGCCGAACAGCTGGGCGAAGATGATCGTCACCGCCGCCACCGAGGTGATGTTCGGCAGGATCACGCCCATCCGGAACAGCGTGCGCGTCCGGACCCTGCGGTTGAGCAGCTGTGCGACGAAGAGCGCGAACAGGATCTGCGGGACCGTCGTCAGCAGCCACAGGCTCAGCGTGTTGCCCATGGCGTTCCAGAAGTACGGATCCGCGAACAGCAACTGCTGGTAGTTGCGGAACCAGACGAGGTACGCGCCGCCGGAGTCGAGCAGGTTGCGGTGCTGCATCGAGACCCAGACGGTGTACAGCAAGGGGAACAGCCCGAAGACACCGAAGATCAGGAAGTACGGCGCAACGTACCCGTACGGCGCGAACCTGGTGTCCCACCGGTGCCTTCGGGCTGTCTTGTCGACCAGGGTCATGTGTCAGTCCGTCACTTCTGGACGTCGCCGACGAACTGGCGCCACGAGTCCTCGCCGTTCTGCTTGCCCTGCTCGACGCGCTGCATGGCGTTGCCGATCGCGGTCTGGATGTCGCCCGCCTTCGGCCCCTGGTACTGCGGGTTGAGCTTCTTCGCCGCGTCGGTGAACAGCCTGCCGATCGGCGCGTCGTTGAAGTACGGGTTCTTGTAGTCCACGATGGACGGATCGTCGTACAGCTTCGGGATCGACGGGAGCAGCCCGGCGCTCTTGAACACCTTGGCCTGCTGCTCGGGCGCGGTCAGCCACGCCGCCAGCTCCACGGCCTTGTCGACGTTCTTGCCCGCCTTGGGAACCGTGAGGTACGAGCCACCCCAGTTGCCGCCACCGCCGGGCACGGAGGTGACGTCCCACTTGCCGGCGGCCTCCGGCCCGGCCTGGTCCTTGATCTTGGCCATCTGCCAGGCGGGGCACGTCACGGTCGCGAACTGGCCCTGCTTGAACCCGGTGTTCCAGACCGGCGTGGAGTACAGCAGCTTCGACGACAGGCCTGACTGCACGCCGTCGACCACGAGGTCCCAGCCCGCCTTGATCTCCTTGTTCTCACCCACGACGATCTTGTCTGACTTGTCGTAGTAGCCGACCGAGGCCTGTCCGACTATCGCGTTGAGGACGGTCGGGCCGCCGTCGAACCACTTCACGCCCTCTGGCGCCTTGGCCTGGAACGTCTTGCCCGCGGCCATGAAGTCCTGCCAGGTCGGCCAGAGCGCCGCGATCTGGTCGCGGTCGGCGGGCAGTCCGGCGTTCTGCAGCAGGTCACGGCGGTAGCAGATGGCCAGGCCGCCGATGTCGGTGCCGTAGCCGATCTGCTGGCCGTCCTTGCTGAGCGAGGCCTCCCACTTCCACGGCAGCCAGCGGTCCTTGAGTTCCTTGCCGCCCTTGGTGTTGAGGTCGACGAACTTGTCCGGCGTGGCCTTGAACTGGTTGACGTACCCGGTGTCGACCGCCTCGATGTCCGCGGCGCCGCTGCTGGTGGCGAGGTGCGCGGCGAGGTTCTTGTGGTGGTCGGAGTAGGAGGCGGTGCGGTCCGTGATCTCGATGTCCGGGTGCGTGCTCGCGTACTCCTTGAGCAGCTCGGCGTACCCGAAGTTGCCGAACAACCCGATGGTCAGCTTGGTCTTGCCGCCGGACGCGGCGTTGCCGCTGCAACCGCTGAGCACCACGGCGGTCGCCAGCGCGGCGCAGCCGATGGCGAGTGCTTTGGGGCGCATTTCCAGGCCTCCGTCGATTTTTGGGCGCGTTGAAGCACAAAAGGCGGTGCTTCGAGCGGTGAACCGGCGTCGCTGTGCGTTGCCGGACGAAGATGTGTGGCGCCTATGACAACGGGGTCACCCGGCGGCCGTCAAGTAACGAGATGGTAACCAGGTGAACCGCTTCACCTGATTTGACTAGGTAAGGCGCGGATCGTAGGTTGATGTAACCGCTTACGGTGAAACGGAGGTCAGATGGCGACCGGGCGTGAGATCGCCCAGCTCTGCGGCGTGTCCGTTGCGACCGTGTCACGTGTCTTCAACCAGCCGGAAACGGTCAACGAGGAAACACGTGAACGCGTTCTGCGGATCGCGAAGGAGCTGGACTACCGGCCCAACGAGGCCGCGCGCGCGTTGTCGACGAAGCAGTCCACGATGATCGGACTGGTCTGGGACACCGACCACCGCCGGCCGGACTGGCGGCATCCGTATCTGCAGGACCTGTTGATCGGGCTGAAGTCGGCGCTCAGCGCGCACGGCTACCACCTGCTGATGCTGGCGACGAGCGGTGACGCCCGCGAGGTCGGCGCTTCGCTCGCGGATCCGGTCGGGTACGTGAACATGACGCGCCGCCACCACCTGGGCGGGCTGGTCCTGATCGACAGCGGATCCGATGCCGAGGCGTTCGAAGCCTTTGCGCAGTCCGGGGTTCCGTGTGTGGCGGTGGATGTCGCCGTTGACGGGCCCAAGGCCACTTACGTGACTTCGGACAACGTGGGTGGTGCGCTGTCGGCTGTTCGTCATCTCGTCGGGCTTGGTCACTCGCGGATCGCCACGATCACCGGGCCGGTGGGCAACCAGCCTTCTGATGCTCGTGTTTCCGGGTATCGCACGGGGTTGCTGGACGCAGGGTTGTCGTGGCGGGATGAGTACGTTGTCGCCGGGGACTTCTACCGGTCCAGTGGGACCGTTGCGATGCAACGGCTTCTGGCGTTGGACGAGCCGCCCACCGCTGTTTTCGCGGCGAGTGACGAGATGGCGGTGGGTGCGTTGCTGGCCGCGCGTGCCGGAGGGCTGCGGGTGCCGGAGGATCTGGCGCTGGTCGGGTTCGACGACATCGAGATCGCTGCGGTGGTCGATCCGGCGTTGACCACGGTGGCGCAGGACAAGCCCGGGTTCGGGGTGGCGGCGGCGAAGGCGATCATGGCGATGATCACCGGTGCGGGTCGTCAGGAGCCCGTGGTGTTGCCGACCCGGTTGGTGGTCCGGGGTTCCTGCGGATCCTGATGCGGGTGCCCGCTCTCCCGGCGGGCACCCGCATCAGCTCAGCCTCGTGCGTTGACGTGCAGCGCGAGGGCGGTTCCCGCTCCCAGAGTCGCGGTGAACCTGCCGGACGAGTCCACGGTGACGCGGACGCAGCCGTTTTCCTGGACGTTGCAGTAGGTTCCGGCGGGCAGGGCGGTCTGGTACTGGAGGTTGACCGCGTAGGTCTCGCGGTTGATCGCGACGAATCCCTTGTTGCCGCGGCCGAACGCGATGGCGTCGCCGCCGTTGTCCTGCCAGTTGTTCACGTCGGTGCCGGCGACGGTGTTGCGGAAGGCGACCATGTTCGCGATCTGGGTCCACAGGTGCTGGCACTTCCAGCCGTTGAAGCAGACGGAGTTGCCGGGCGGGCCCGCGTCCTTGTCGCTGAACTCGTAGCCCGAGTAGACCTGGGGAGCGCCGTAGTTCCACGCCAGCATGAACACGTTGGCGAGGGTGTAGGTGGAGTTGTCCTTGTAGGACAGGGTGGAGCCGTTGCGCTCGGTGTCCCAGTTGTCGACGAACGGCCTGGCCTGGCCGCTGGGCAGGAAGCCCCACGACTGGCCGAACGTGCGCAGGTAGGCGAGGTTCTCGTGGTTGAAGATCCGCTTGAGGTCGTAGGCGTAGCGGAACTCGTCCACGTCGCCGGAACCGGTGTACTCGCCGGGTTGCACGGCCTCGCCGGCGCCGTAGATGACCTCGTGCACCCAGAAGGCGTTCGGGTTGGTCAGCTTCGACTTGATGGCGGACATGTCGGCGGCCGCGATGTGCTTGGCCGCGTCGATGCGGAAGCCGTCCACGCCCATGGCGAGGAGCCGGTTGAGGTATCCGGCGATGGCTCCCCGGACGTAGTCGCTGCCGGTGTCCAGATCGGACAGGTTGACGAGCTCGCAGTTCTGGACGTTGTAGCGGTCCTGGTAGTTGTTGATGGCCGAGCGGCAGGAGTGGAAGTCCCAGTCGCTGTAGAGGCCGGGGTAGCTGTACTTCGAGTAGCCGGATCCGCCGGTGCCGGTGCCGGAGCCCGCGCTCATGTGGTTGATCACCGCGTCCGCGATCACCTTGACGCCCGCGTTGTGGCAGGCGGTGACCATGTTCCGGAACGCGGTCTCGTCGCCGAGCCGGCCGGCGATCCGGTAGCTGACGGGCTGGTAGGAGGTCCACCACTGGGGACCCTGGACGTGCTCGGTGGCGGGGGAGACCTCCACGTACCCGTAGCCCTTGGGGCCCAGGACGTTGGTGCACTCCGACGCCACGCGGGCGAACGGCCATTGGAACAGGGTGACGGTGACGTCCTTGCTGCCTGGTGGGGTCGCAAAACCTTGCACGGGTGTGCACAGGGCGACGGCCAGCGCGGCTGTGAGCAGGACGCGAAGAGCCGAGGAAACCACGTTGTCTCCTTGCTGCAGGGGTTCTTCTTCAGGTCGTACCAGGTGGTGGGTCGACCGGGAAGCGATGCAAGAAGTTTCGCGCGCAATTGGGCCGTGGGGCCGTACGGACTAGTCCGCTGTGGTCGTGGTGGCCGCTGCGATGAGTGCGATCAGCTGTCGCCGAAAGTGCTCGTAGTCGTCCACCGCGCCGAGCAGCGTGTCGGACTCGCGTTCCTCGCGGCGGGCGGCCGTGAGCGCGCGGCGGCCGGCCGGGGTGATCTTCACGGACGTTCGTCTGCGGTCGTTGGCGTCCTGGCTGCGCACCACGTGGCCGCCGCGGTCGAGGTGCTCGATGGTGCGGCTCATGGTCTGGTCGGTGACGCGGCACAGCACGGCGAGCTCGCGCTGGGAGCGCGGTCCGTCGGCGAGGTGGTGCAGGGTGATCATGCCCGCGTGGGTGAGGCCGCGGCCTGCCAGGAAGTCCTCGAAGCGCTTCTCGACGACGCGGGCCGCGACCGACAGGAGCCTGCCGGTCGGCCAGGAGGCGACGTCCGCGCCCACCTGGTCGGGGCGGTGCGCCACCGCCAGTTCGTCTCCCTCGGCCACGGCCCCATCATCCCAGACCCGTTCGATCACCCCACGTCGGTCCCGAACGGCATGCCGGTGACGGGTGCGCCGCCCGCGAGCGCCGCCGCGATGGCCGCGGCCGCGGGTGGGTAGGCGAGCTCACCGAGGCCGCCGAGCGGGGCGTTCGTCTGCACGATGGTGACGTCGATGTCGGGTGTGTGGCCGATCCTCGCCCAGCGGTAGTCGCCGAAGGACGACTCCACGACGCGTCCTTCCCGGACGGTGATCTGCGCACCGAGCACAGTGGACACCGCGTCGGCCACGCAGCCCTCGACCTGGGCGCGGACTCCGGACGGGTGCAGCGCCACGCCGACGTCCACCGCCGCGTGCACGCGCAGCACCCGGCGCGACTCCGGTTCCGCGACGGCGATCACCGCGATCGCGGAGCCGTAGTCCTCGTGGCAGGCGACGCCGCGTGCGGTGCCACGCGCCGGCTTGTCCCAGCGGGCACGGGCGGCGACGGTGTCGAGCACCCGGTGCAGCCGTGAACCCGCGGGCAGCAGGGCCCGGCGCAGTGCGATCTGGTCGAGTCCGGACCGCGTGCCGATCTCGCTGAGGAAGTTCTCCTCGGCGTAGAGGAACTGCCCAGCGTAGACGGCCCGCCAGAACCCGGTGCGCAGCGGCGCGGGTCGCACGGTGACCGTTACGTCACCCGGCACGGTGTAGGGGAAGTGGTCGCCGCTCGCCTTGATCAGAGCGGGGTTGGCGAACGGCGGCAGGACGGTCAACGGCCAGGTGACGACCTCGTGCGCCCTGCGGATCGGCATGCCGTTGACGCCGATCTCCGCGGACATCCGGTGCACGGACATCGGCCGGTAGGAGTCGTGGCGCATGTCGTCGGCGCGGGTCCACAGCACCTGCACGGGTGCGTTGGTGCGACGTGAACACGCCACCGCCTCCAACACCGGGTCCGGCTCGATGCGACGACCGAACGCACCGCCGGACGCCGATGCCTCCACCCGCACAGCCGTGGCAGGCACACCGAGCTGACGGGCCAACTGGGTGCGCAGCCCGCCTGGGTCCTGGGTCGGTGCCCACACCGTCACGCCGTCCGGGCGCACGTGCGCGGTGGCGTTCATCGGTTCCATCGGCGCGTGTGCGAGCAACGGCATCCGGTAGATCCGCTGTACACCGTTGATCGGGCTTGACGCGGGCAACGCCGTCTCGAGGTCGGTGATCCACGCACGGCTGTCGGCAGCGGGTGTGCCGCCGTGCCAGGTGATCCGCAGTGCGTCGCGGCCTCGCAACGCCTGGTGGGTCGACCTGGCCACCACCGCCACACCGCCCTGTCCGTCGCCGGGCGCGGTGAGCGTGAGGACCTCGACCACTCCCGGCAGCGCGCGCGTTGTGGTGTCGTCGATCGTGTCGGGCACCGCGCCGAGCCACGGCGGACGGGCCACGACCGCGACGAGCCCGCCGGGTGGACGAGCGTCGATGCCGTACCGGGTGCGGCCGGTGACGATGTCGCGGGCGTCGACCCGGCCACCGCGGGTCCGGCCCAGCAGCCGCCACTTCTCGGGCGGGGTGAGCTCGACGGGCACGGTGGCGGGATCCAGTGCCGCCGCGGCACGGACCAGGGCCCGGTACGGCAGTTTGCCGCGGCGCGGATGGCACACCGCGCCGTCCTTCGCGACGCACTCGGTCACGGGCACGCGCCAGCGTTGTGCGGCGGCGGTGACGAGCAGGCAGCGCGCGGTGGCGGCGGCGGTGCGGATCGGGGTGGCCAGCTGCCGGACGGACGACGAGTTGGCCACGGCCTGGGAGCCGAAGCGTTCGGTGTCGCCGGGGGCCTGTTCGACGGTGATGTCGCTGGTGTCGACGGCCAGTTCCTCGGCGACCATCAGCGCTACCACCGTGCGCACGCCTTGGCCGGTGTCGGGGCGGGGTGCGGTCGCGGTGATCCGGCCCTGGTCGTCGAGGCGCACGAAGACGTTCGGCATCAGGCTTTCGGAGGCGAGGGCGGGTACTGGGATCGCCACGACCAGTGCGCCGGCCGCGGTGCCGCGGAGCAGCGTTCGCCTGCTGATCACTGCGCCTCCCGCATGATCCGGCCTGCCGCGACCTGAGCGTCGGCTGACGTGTCGTGCGGCAACCTTCGCGTCGTGATCACTGCGCCTCCCGCATGATCCGGCTCGCGCGGCGCACGGCGGCGCGGATGCGCGGGTAGGTGCCACAGCGGCACACGTTGTCGCGCAACGCTTCCTCGATCGCCTCGTCGTCGGGGTCCGGATCACGGGCGAGCAGCGCCGCCGCGGCCATGACCTGGCCGGGCTGGCAGTAGCCGCACTGGGCCACGTCCAGCTCTCGCCACGCTCGTTGCACCGGGTGGTCGCCGTCGCGGGACAGGCCCTCGATCGTCGTGATGGGCGTTCTGGTGCTGTCGGCGGTGGTGCGCACGCATGGTCGCGCCGCCTCACCGTCCACATGGGACGTGCAGGCACCGCACAGGCCGACGCCGCACCCGTACTTCACGCCGGTCAGGCCCAGTTCGTCGCGCAGCACCCACAGCAGGGGAGTGTCGCCCTCTA
This sequence comes from Lentzea miocenica, assembly GCF_033949945.1. NCBI lineage: Bacteria > Bacillati > Actinomycetota > Actinomycetes > Pseudonocardiales > Pseudonocardiaceae > Lentzea > Lentzea miocenica. The sequence goes on along the minus strand of NZ_JAXAVW010000013.1, from coordinate 176,760 downwards.
CGTCGACCTCGCGTCGTTCACCGTTGACACGTAACAGATATCGGGTCACCGTGCCGCCTCCCGAATTGCTCAGTGCGCTGAACGTATCACGGTCGGGCATGCATAATGCTCAGCGTGCTGAACAATGTGCGGCGGTCCGGTCGTGGTGTGCTGGTGTGGGGAGTGGTGGCGAGTGCGCTGCTCACCGGCCTGGTGTGGGTGCTGGGGCAGCGGCTGCACGGGGTGAGCCTGCTGCCCGACCAGGGTGCGTCCTGGTACTACTGGAAGCTGCCGGATCCGTCCTTCTGGACCAGGGCGTCCGCCTGGCTGGGCTATGCGGCGCACCAGGTGGTGTCGTGGGGCTTGATCTACTACGCGCAGACCCGCGTTCGGCGGTACACCACCGGACTGCACCGCCTGAACGTCGTCGCACTCGCTGCGAACGGTGCGTTCATCGGGCTGCACGCGTTGCAGACGCAGGTGTTCTACGACGGGCTGGCGCAGGACGTCTCGATCTTCAGCTCGCAGGGGTCCGTCGTCCTGTTGCTGGTGGTGGTGCTGTTGATGGAGAACCGGCGCCGCGGGCTGGTGCTCACCTGGTCCGCGCCGATCTCCGCGCAGGTGGTCGGGTTCGCTCGCCGGTACCACGGTTACCTGTTCAGCTGGGCCGCGATCTACACGTTCTGGTACCACCCGATGGAGTCGACCAGCGGGCATCTCATCGGGTTCTTCTACATGTTCCTGCTGCTGGCGCAGAGCAGTCTGATGTTCACCACCGCGCACACGAACCGCTGGTGGACGTTGACGCTGGAGTTGCTCGTGGCCGTGCACGGGACGCTCGTCGCGGTGATGAACTCCGGCCCCAACGGGATCTGGCCCATGTTCCTGTTCGGGTTCGTGGCGATCTTCGTGCTCACCCAGATGCACGGTGTCGGGCTCAGCACGGTGGCGCGGTGGTGGATCGGCGGCACGTTCGTCGTCGCGGCGCTGGCGGTGTACTCGTGGCGGGGGCTCGGCCGGATCGACGAGGTCGTGCGGATTCCGTTGATCGAGTACCTGCTGGTGGCGGTGCTCGCGTTGCTGATCTGGGCGGGCGTCCGGCTGGCCGCGCTGGTCCGGTCGTGACCTGGGTTCGACGACTGGCGGCGGCCTCCTGCGCGGGAGCCGGGCAACGGTGTGCCGACTGTCTCCCGTGCCGAGGCACAGGAGCGGATCGCCGCGCACACCGTCGCCGCGCTCATCGAGGTCGCTACTCGGAGCCCTCGAACGTGACGGCCGGATCGGTGCGGGCCGGTTGTCCCCACACGAGGTCACGGGCGGCGGGGTCGCCCGTGAGGTAGTGGCGGAACCACGACGTCGTCACGCGTCTGGCCGCGGTGAGCTGGGCCGCGCGGGTGATGGAACCGTTGTCGCAGAACAGACCTGAGGAGTCCATGAAACCGCAGTGCGATCCGCCGGTGATGGTGCGCAGCTGCTTCGACGGCGGCTTGGCGGTGAAGATCGGCCGCTGGTGCTCGGCGGGAGGCGCGATCGTGTCCTGCGAGCCGGCGAGGAACTGCGCCGGGACCGAGAGGGTCGATGCCGCGGCCTTGGCCGACGGGTTCGTCTCCGCGGCCGCGTAGGTCGAGACGGACCTGATCTTCGGGTTGCGGGCGGCCGCGAGCACGGCGGCGCCTCCGCCCATGGAATGTCCGGCGACGCCCAGCGCCGCGGTGCTGATGTGGTCGCGGAAGCGGGAACCGGTGGTGGTGTCCTGGGCCACGAGCCATGCCAGCCCGGTGTTGAGGTCGTCGGCGAACGCGCTGTGGCTCGGGCTGAGGCCGCCCTGCGTGGTCGGCACGATCACGACGAAGCCCCACGACGCCAGGTGGTTGTTGGTGCTCGTGTACTTCGAGGTGGCCTGGAAGAAGCCGTGGCCGAAGGCGATCGCGGGGAACCGGCCGGTCGCCACCGGCTGGTTCGTCCCGGCGGCCGTGGCGGGGTAGTGGACGCGGGCCGGCACGGATCGGCCGCCCGCAACGGCGGTGACATCGCTGTACGCCACCGGATACGAGCCGGGCAGCCCGTAATCCGGCGGCGCGGCCAACGCGTCCGGCGTGGCCAGAACGGAGGCCACCAGGGCAAGTGTCATCGCGAGCACTCGCATGACCGCTCCTCGTGAGTTGGGTGGATCTGCAGGGATCAGGGCGCGCCGAACCGCATGCGCAGGTTCGTGACCGCGAGGTGCAGGCGTGGCCGGGCCGCGGTGAGCCGTGCCGGCAGTCTTGGTGCTGTGCGCGGGCTTTCCTCCGCGCTGGCGATGGTCTCGGCGGTGAGGCGCTGTTCGAACGTGAAGTCGGCCAGCTGCTTGGGAATTCCCCACATCACAACGGCGCCACGCCCGGCGGTAGCAGGGGTATCGCCGGGCGCGGTGCCGTCCACACCGTGAGCCAACCCTGGCCGCACAGGTCCCACGGTGCCGCAGGAAAGTCAGAGGGCATCGGTCACCCGCAGGGCCGCCGGGGCATGAGCCGGAACAGCGGGGCGACGTGGGGCCACGGCACGGAGCCGCGCGTAGGGCTCGCCGATCGGTGGACGGGGATACGGCTCACCCTTGTTGGGCCACAACGACATCGCCCGCTCGGCGAGGGCCGTGATGGTCAGCGCGGGATTGACGCCGAGGTTCGCCGGGATCGCGGACCTGTTCACGACGTGCAGCCCGGGGCGACCGTGCATCCGGTGGTACGGGTCGACCACTCCGGTCGCGGGCGAGTCGCCGATCACGCAGCCACCGATGAGGTGCCCGGTCAGCGGGACGTCGGCCAGGTGGGTCCACGCGCCCCTCGCGACGCCGCCAGTGCGGTCCGCCAGTCGCCGCGCCGGGATCCACGAGGGGTTCGGCGCGCCTTCGCCCTGCCTGGTGGTCATGCGCCCGCTCTTCCACGTCGTGGTGAGCGAGTTGTCCAGGCTCTGCATCCGGTCGAATCCGGTTCTGTGCAACGACAAAGCCACGCCGAGACCGCCGAATCCGGCACCGGTGACCACCACCTCGGGGTTCTGTCGCACCGCGCCGACGTTAGGCAGAACCACCCGTTCGCACCAGGACAACGGCGGCCGGGCAATTGACAATCGCGGCCATGAGGACGCTGGCCGAACCCGTGATCCGGCACTGGGACTTCCCGCGCGGCATCGCGAGCGTGGCGCTTCTGCTGCGTTTCGGCGCCGAGCACGGTCTGTCGCGGGAAGCGTTGCTCGACGGCAGCGGCCTCACGCCGGAGCGGCTGGCCGACCCGGCGGCGGAGATCAACGCCCACCAGGAACTCGCGGTGGTGCGCAACCTGGCCGCCTGCCTGTCCCACGCCGGGGTGGCCGCGGGCCGCCGCTACCACGCCACCACGTTCGGCGTGCTCGGTCACGCGTTCCTCAGCGCCGCCACGGTGCAGGACGCGATCGACGTGGCGGTGCGCTACCTCGACCTCAGCTTCGCCTTCACCGCGCCGGCCGCCGTGCTGGACGGCGACCGGCTGGTCATCTCGCTGGAGCCCGGCGCGTTGCCCGGCGACGTGGTGCCGTTCCTCGTCGAACGTGATCTCGCCGCCATCCACACGGTGATCGGCGAACTCGTGACCGGTGACGTTCCGGTGCTGTCCGTCGACCTCGCCCATCCCGCACCGGCCGACACCCGCGAGCACGAGGAGGTGTTCGGCCTCCTGCCCCGGTTCTCCGCGTCGCGCAACCAGTCCGTTGTGGACGCTTCGGTGTTGACGAGGGCTTTGCCGCTGGCCAGCCCGGAAGCGAACGCGCTGTGCGAGCGGCAATGTCAGGACCTCGCCGCCCGGCGCCGCGGGAAGCCAGGCGTCGCGGGGGAAGTCCGCAGGGTGCTGGAGCTGTCGGTGAGGTTCGGGGAGACGATGCCCGTCGTGGCCCGCGCCCTGGGGCTGAGCCCGCGGACGCTGCGCCGCCGGCTGAACGAGTCCGGCACCAGCTACCAGGCACTGCTCGACGAGGTCCGGGCCGAGCGCGCCGTGGTCCTGCTCGCCGGTGCGTCGGTCGAACAGACGGCGACCCAGCTCGGTTTCGCCGAGGCCGCCAGCTTCATCCACGCGTTCCGCCGTTGGTACGGCACGACACCGGCACGATATGCGCACTCGCCGGTCGGTCCTATGGTGCTGCCCAACGTCATTCGGCCGCGCGAGGTATAGGCCGCACACGTGGTGCGGCTCACTTCCGGTTCCTAGCCTCGACGCTGTCCTGCCTGCAATGACGGAGGCGAACATGCGATTGAGGAACGTGTTCCTGGCACTCGCGGCGGCCACCGGCCTGGCCGCGACCTCACTGGCGATGTCGACGGCGGCGGTCCCGCCACCGCAGTCCGGCACCCTCACGAAGTACGACATCACCGGCACGTACGTCAGCGGGTTGTCGTCCGGCGGCTATCTCGCCAACCAGCTCCACGTCGCGTACTCCGGTGTCTTCCAGGGCGCGGGCATCTTCTCCGCCGGTGCCTACGACTGCGCCCAGAACAACCTGAACACCGCCCTGTACGCGTGCATGGACACGCTGCAGGCGCGCAAGACGCCGGCCGAGCTGGAGCAGCTGACCAGAAGCCGGGCGGCGGCGGGCACCGTCGACCCGGTGCAGAACCTGTCCGGTGACCCGGTGTGGCTGTTCCACGGCACCGCCGACCAGACGGTCGCGCAGGTGGTGAACGACGACCTCGCCACCTACTACCGCGACTTCGGCGCGAGGGTCGCCTACAACAACGCGAGCGCGGCCGGGCACGCCTGGGTCAGTCCGATCGGGCCGAACAGCTGCGGGTCCACGTCGTCGCCGTACGTCAACAAGTGCGGCACCACCGATCCGGTGAGGGAGATGCTGGGGCACCTGTTCGGGCAGGTCAACGCCGCGGCCACGACGTTGTCCGGCAAGCTCGTCCAGTTCGACCAGGGCCGGTACGTGCCCGGCGGCAACCCGGCGCCGGTCAGCATGGGCCGGGAGGGCTTCGCCTACGTGCCACGGGCGTGCGAGGCCGGGCCGTGCAAGCTGATGGTGACGCTGCACGGCTGCTACCAGTACTACGGCCTGGTCGGCAACGCGTTGATGGACAAGGGCTACCTGAACGAGTACGCCGACACGAACAACATGATCGTGCTCTACCCGCAGGCCACCACGATGAGCGGCAACCCGCGTGGCTGCTGGGACTGGTGGGGCTACCAGTCGGCGCAGTACCCGCTCAAGACCGGGCCGCAGATGACCGCCGTGGTGAACATGGTCAAGGCGCTGAGCACCGACGGACCGCCGCCGACGACCACGACCACGACGCCGCCGGTCGCGGAGTGCGTCACCGCGAGTAACTACGCGCACACCACCGCTGGTCGCGCCTACGTCACGTTGGGACAGACGTACGCGCTCGGCTCCGGCCAGGCGCTCGGCCTGTGGAACACCTTCACCACCAGCGGCATCCGGCAGACCTCACCGAACTACTGGGTGAAGTGCTGAACGGAGGTTCGCCCGATTGGCGGGGTACTTCCACGTGCCCCGCCGCCGTTTAGGACAATCTCTCCTGACGCCCCGTTCTGCCCAGGAGGATTGTTGATCCACAAGTTCTCGGTTCGCTCCGCGGGGATCGCGGAGCCCGACATCCGTGAGCTCGGCCGATCGTGGGAGCTCGACGACCTCGAGGTGTGGCGCGACTACTACGTCGAGTTCGAGGGCGCGCCGGAGCCGTCCGCGCTGAGCGACGTGGCCGCGGTGCTCGGTGACCAGCTCGACGTCCAGGTCACCCTGGACGAGCCGCTGGAGCCGGGCGCCGTGCAGGTCGCCTACAAGCGCGGTGTGGTCGACAACGAGAGCGACTCGATCATCACCGTGTGCGCCCTGCTCGGCGTCAAGGCGCGCGCGGGCAAGGTCGCCACCACCTACCGGTCCGCCTCGCCCCGGCTGCGCGACCTGATCGCCTCGACGCGGTTCAACGCGACGATCGAGGAGCTGCACGACGAGGAACCGAAGTACGACACCCTCGTGCCGCAGGGGCACTACGAGTCGGCCGTCCAGCACGACCTGCGCGGACTCGACGACGCCGCGCTGACCGAGCTGGGCCTGGCCGGCGGCCGCAACCTCTCGCTCGCCCAGATGCGTCACGTGCAGCACATCCAGGAGACGCTCGGCGACGAGTTCGTCACCGACGTCCTGCTGGAGGCCCTCGACGCGCGCTGGAGCGACCACTGCGCGCACACCACGTGGAAGTCGCTGGGCAGCCTGCTCGGCCGGCTCGTGCAGGCCGCCAAGGACGTCGACAACCCGAACGTGCTGAGCATGTTCCACGACAACGCGGGCGTCTGGGACTTCTACGACGGCCACGCGATCGCGATCAAGGCCGAGACGCACAACGGCCCGTCGGCGATCTCCGGTTACTTCGGCCAGCTCACCAAGCTCGGCGGCGTGTTGCGCGACATCCTCGGCACGGGGCTCAGCGCCGACCCGATCGGCAGCTTCGAGTACACCGCGATCGGCGAGCCCGAGGCACCCGCGCCGATCAAGGGCAGGCCGGACGCGCGCAGGCTCGCCGGTGAGACGATCCGGGCGATCAAGGAGTACGGCAACACCTTCGGCGTGCCGATGATGTCGTCGCGCATGACGTTCCACCCCGCGTACCGCGCCAAGCCGTTCGCGCTCGGCGGCAGCATCGGCCTGCTGCCGGTGTCGGCGGCGCAGCGCGGCACCCCGCGGCCGGGCGACTTCGTCGTGCTGATCGGCGGCCTGACCGGCAACGAGGGCATCCACGGCGCGTCCGCCAGTTCGGCGGGCGCCACGATGGACACGGCCGCGGTGCAGATCGGCGCGCCGCTGGAGCAGGTCAAGTTCCGCAAGGCGCTGATCGAGCTGCGCGAAGAGGGCTGCATGAGCGCCCTGACCGACGTCGGTGGCGCGGGCCTGAACAGCGCCGTCGGTGAGATCGGCGAGGCGTGCGGCGTGTGGATCAACACCGCGCTGGTGCCGCTGAAGACCGCGGCGCTGCCGATGTGGCGGATCCTGCTGTCGGAGTCGCAGGAACGCATGCTGCTCGCCGTGCCGCCGGAGCACCAGGAGCGCGCGAAGAAGATCCTCGACCGGCACATGGTGCGCTCGACGGTCATCGGCCGGTTCGCGGACACGGGTCGTTACCACGTGTTCCACGCCCCGGATCTGACCGAGGAAGCCCTGATCGCCGCCGCGCCCGACGCGGTGCCCGCGCACCAGGGCGAGACCGGCTTCGACGTGTCGTACGACCTGCTGGACATCGAGGTCGAACGGCAGGAGGTCGGCCCGCCGCCGCGTCCCACCGGTGCTCCGGAGTGGCCGTCTCTGGCCCCCGCGGAGCTCGCCGGGCTGCTGGAGCAGGTCGTCTCCGACGCTGAGGTGGCGTCCCAGCACCACGCGGACTCCCAGTACGACTCCACGGTCCAGGGAAACACCTGGTACGGCCCGCATTACGGCACCGAACAGGCCGTTCGCACGGGCTACTGGGCGGGCACCCCGGTCGCGGGTTCGCCTGCCGCCGCCGTGCTGAACACCGCGTTCAACCCGTGGATGTTCGACGCCGACCCGGTCGCCGCGACGCGCCAGATGTTCTGCTCCGCGATCGCGGGCCAGGTGCTCGCGGGTGTCGCGGTGCGGGACATCTGCATGTGCGACAACTTCTACACCCCGCACCTGTCCGAGAACTGGCGTGAGTGGCTGGTCGGCATGGTCGACGAGCTGGCCGGGCTGGTCCGGCACTTCGGCGTGCCGCTGATCTCGGGCAAGGACTCCTCGGCGGGCTCGGTGCAGACCGACGAGGGCCTGGTCAGCGTGCCGCCCGCGGTGTTCCTCAGCGCGCTGGGCAAGGTGCCGCACCGCGACAACCTGCTGCCGGAGCAGTGGACCACACCGGGCAACGTGCTCGTGCGCGTCGGCCTGGAGACCTCCTCGCCGGTCGGCACGGTGGCCGCTCGCAAGCTGGGCCTGCCGTCCGGCGGGCTGGACGACCTGGCACTGTCCGATGTGGACAGCTACCTGACCGCGCTGGCCGCGAGCAGGACCCTGTTGCGCAGCGGTGCCCGCATCGGCGCCGGCGGCGTCGCGGCCACGCTCGCCCAGGGCGTGCTGGCCAGCGGTACCGGTGTGCTGCTGGAGTCCGCGACCACCGAGTCGCTCTTCGCCGAGCACCGCGTCGGCGCGGTCGTCGAGGTGTCCCCGGACGACGTGGGCCGCCTGCCCGCCGAGCTCAACCCGGTCGTGCTCGGCACGCTCGCGGCGGGCTCCGGCATCACGCTCGACGGCACTGACCTGTTCACCCCGGCCGCGCGCGACGGCTGGTTCCACTCGTTCACGGCGAGGATCGCATGAAGCCGACCGTCAACGTCCTGTACCTGCCCGGCACGAACTGCCAGGAGGAGACCGTCCGAGCGTTCGCGGAGGTCGGTGCGACCCCGCGGATGAGGTTCGCGGCCGACCTGCTGGCGGGTGACGACCGGCTCGACGACGCCGACATCCTCTGCATCCCCGGCGGGTTCTCGTTCGGCGACCACCTCGGCGCGGGTGCGGTGGCGGGCGCGTTGCTGCGCAGCCACCTCGCGGACCAGTTCGAGGCGTGCCGCACGCGTCCGCTGATCGGCATCTGCAACGGCTTCCAGATCGCCGTGCGCGGAGGCTGCTTCGGCAAGGTCGGGCTGAAGGTCAACAGCGCCGGCACGTTCCGCAACGAGGAGAACCAGCGGCACGTCGTCGACACCGACAACGACAGCCCGTGGCTCACCGGACTCGGCGGCCAGACCCTCTCCTTCCCGTGCGCGCACGGCGAAGGCCGCTTCGACCCCGGTAGCGAGACCTCCGGTTACCGCGTCGCACTGCGCTACGAGAAGGACTCCAACCCGGACGGGTCGTTCGAGGACGTCGCGGGCATCACGAGCCTGGACGGACTGGCGTTCGGGCTCATGGACCACCCGGAACGGGCGGTGGACCGCGAGGTGCGGCTGGCGTTCTTCGAGAACGGCGTGCGCGCGGTTCGTTGACCGCAGAACGGCTTGGTGCTGGCCCTACCGCGAGCGCGGGGGCCAGCGCCATGGCCGTGACTCGGTCACCACGGCACGGTGGTGATCATGAAATCACTCCTGATCGCGGCCGTGGTCGCGGTGACTCCTTTACCGCCGCTGCAACCGGAACTGCTGCACGCGGCCATCGCGGATCTGAACCACCCGGTCGTGACTTCCGCGCAGCTGCGGGTGTCCGGCGAGGCAGGCCGCTGGTACGGCGCCGAAGGCTTCGCGGACCAGCGGCGTCCGGTCCGGCCGGACGACCGGTTCCGGATCGGCAGCGTCACCAAGGTGTTCGTGGCGACGGTGGCCCTGCAACTCGTGGCGGAACGCCGGCTCAGCCTGGACACGAAGGTCCGCCACTACTTCCCCGACCTGCCGGAGTCCGTCGACGCGGTGACGGTCGGGCAACTCCTGAACCACACCAGCGGAATCCCGAACGAGGTCGGCTACCCGGACCTCGGCTCGCCGGAGAAGGTCCTCGCACACCGCTACGACCGGTGGACGCCCGAGCAGCTCAGGGCGTTGATCCCGCCGACCGAGCCGAAGTTCGTGGCCGGCACCAAGCAGGAGTACCGGGGCATCAACTACCTGCTCGCCACGATGATCATCGAGAAGGTCGCCGGCCGGGACCTCGCCGCCGAGGTGCGCGAGCGGGTCACCCGACCGCTCGGCTTGACCAGGACCTATGTGCCGGGCCGGAACGAGACCCGGATCCGCGGCGCGCACGTGCACGGCTACCTGAACGTGCCCGGCCAGGGCGTGGTGGACGTCAGCACCTACAACTCGTCGAGGGCGCACGGCGAGGGCGACATGATCTCCACGACCGGTGACCTCACTCGGTTCGCCGCGGCGTTGTTCGGCGGGCAGCTGGTGCGGGAAGACCTGCTGGAGAAGATGTTCACCGTGCCGAAGGTGTCCATGATGGACGGTTCGCCCGCCTCGTACGCCACGGGCCTGCAGACGTTCACGATCAACGGCATCACGGTGTGGGGCAAGACGGGGGAGTGGTACGGCTACAACGCCGGTGTGTTCTCGACGCGGGACGGGCAGCGGCGCATCGCGTACTCGTTCACCCCGACCGCTCGCGACGCCGCGCAGCAGCAGATGACGCTGCGGATCGCGAACGCCGTCACCAGCCCCGCAGCTGATCGGCCTTGATTCCGTACTGCGCCATCTTCCGGTAGATCGTCGCCCGCCCGATGCCCAGCTCGGCCGACGCCTGCGCGATCGTCGCCCCCGGCGCGGTCAGGCAGCGCACGATCTCGTCGCGTTCCAGTGCCTGCAGTCTGCTCAGGCGATGGCCGACGCTGGTGAACACCTCCGCGGGCAGGTGGTGCACGTCGATCACGTCCGAGCGGGCGGCCGCCGCGCGCACGACCTGGCGCAGCTGGCGGGTGTTCTCCGGCCATTCGTACGACAGCAGGGCTCTCGTCGCGGCCGAGGTGAAGGTGACCTCGCGGCCCCGGTCGCGGTGGGCGAAGTAGTGGGCCAGCGGCAGGACGTCGTCCGGGCGGAAACGCAGTGCGGGCGCTTCGACCACGACGTCCACCAGTGGTGCCAACGCCTCTGGCAGGTCGTCGGTGGCGGTGAGTGCGAAGCCGGTCAGCAGTGGCGCGAGGGCCGAGGCCGCCCACGCCGGCAGTGCGTCCACGTCCGAGACGATCACGCAGGTGTCGTCTTTGCCCAGTTCGGGGGTCCAGAGGCGCAGCCACATGTCGACGTCGTCGGGGGCCGGTGGGCGGGCGTTGAGCAGGCGTTCGCGGGGGCGGACCGTGCGGCGGGCCAGCGTGGCGAGCGCTGTTCTGCCCGATCCCGGTTCGCCCACCACCGCTACCACGCGGTCCTGGCGCATGGCTTCGACCGCGGTCGCCACGGAGGTGGTCCAGGCTGTCGACAACCGCGGTGGTTCCGCGCGGTCGGCGTAGACGCGGAACACCTCGCCGCGCGGGGTGGGGCGGGCCCTGCGGCCTGACTTGCGGGCCAGCATCAACGCCGCCGTGTTGCCCGCCGTTGCCTGGGCCAGTGCCAGTAGCAGGTCCGACGACTGGTCGGACCAGGTCGTGAGGTTGACGCTGCCGGCCAGGGCGCCCGACACCGGGTCGAGGACCGGCACCGCCGCGCAGGTGTAGCCGCGCAGGCCGGTGCAGTAGTGCTCGTCGGCGCGCACCAGGGAGGCGGTGCGGTCGGCCAGGGCGAGGCCCAGGCCGTTGGTGCCGGCGTTGTTCTCGGCGAAGTAGAAGCCAGGGGCCAGGTGGACGCGGTCCAGGGAACGGGTGATCGCGGTGTCGGTGCACAGCCTGGTCAGGACCAGGCCCTCGTGGTCGGTGATCATCAGGCTGATTGGCTCGTTGGACAACGTGGCGTGCAGGCCGCGCAGCACCTCGTGGCCGCATTCGTAGAACAACGACGTGGTGTCGACCGTGCCGGTGAAGACCGGCATCACCTCGTTCTCGGGCACGCCGTACCGCTCGCTGCGCAGCCACGAGGCCCGCAGGCGCTGCGGGATCGCGGCCAGCTGCCGGTCGTCCACGTCGACCTCCTCGTCGAGTGTTCCGCCCTCAGCCTACGACTCGCCGGTTCGCCGGTCGCGGATCCAGATGTCTCAAAGTGAGACACCGGGTGGGTCCCTGAGCTGCGCCGATCTTCATAACGTCTGCCTCGACCACTGGAGGCGGCCATGTACTCGAAGGACGGCGAGAACTACTTCATCGTCGACGCGCACATCGCGCTCTGGGACGCCCGCCCGGAGAACCAGCGCAACATCCACGGCAAGCAGTTCATCGACTGCTTCTACGACTACCACCGCAACCTCTCGCCGGAGGAGGAGGTGTGGTCGTACGAGGAGTACCTGTATCAGGGCGGCGAGCGTCTGATGAAGGACCTGTTCGACGACGGGTACGTGGATCACGCGATCTTCCAGCCGGCTCACCTGGGTGCCTTCTACCACAACGGTTTCGGCCAGACGGAGGAAGCGTTCGCGCTCACCTCCGAGCACCCGGACAAGCTCACCTACAACCACTGCTGGGATCCGCGCCGCGAGCAGCAGGGGCTCGACGACCTGAAGCGCGACGCCGAACGGTTCGGGCTCAAGGGAGTGAAGCTCTACACCGCCGAGTGGTACGGCGACTCGCGCGGCTGGCGGCTCGACGACCCGTGGAACTACCGGTACCTGGAAACCGCGCAGGAACTGGGGATCCGCAACATCCACATCCACAAGGGGCCGACGATCCGGCCGCTGGACCGCGACGCGTTCGACGTGGCCGACGTCGACCACGCGGCGACGGACTTCCCCGAGCTGAACTTCGTGATCGAGCACTGCGGGCTGCCGCGACTGGAGGACTTCTGCTGGATCGCCACGCAGGAACCGAACGTGCACGCGGGTCTCGCGGTCGCGATGCCGTTCATCCACACCCGGCCGCGCTACTTCGCGCAGATCGTCGGCGAGCTGCTGTACTGGCTGAACGAGGACCGGATCCAGTTCTCCAGCGACTACGCGCTCTGGACGCCGCGCTGGCTGATCGAGCGGTTCGTCGACTTCCAGATCCCCGCCGACATGACCGAGTACGCGCCGCTCACCGTGGCGCAGAAGAAGAAGATCCTCGGCCTGAACGCGGCCCGGATGTACGACATCCCGGTGCCGGCCGGTCTCGACATCGCGCCGGTCGAGCAGGAGGCGGTGTCGGTCGCATGATCGCCGCGGCCTGGAAGGCGCTCGGCGAGGTGATGGATCCCGAGCTGGACGAGCCGATCACCACGCTCGGGTTCGTGCGGGCCGTCGCGCTCGCCGGTGACGTGCTGACCGTCCACTTGCGACTGCCGACCGCCTTCTGCTCGCCGAACTTCGCGTACTTGATGGCATCGGACGCGAAGGACGTGCTGCGCGGGCTGGCACCGCACGTGGTCGTGGTGCTGGACGACCACCACGACTCGGACGTGATCAACCGCGGGATCGCCGCTGACGCCGGGTTCGTCGGCACCTATGGCGCGGAGGCGTCGCGCGAACTGGAGGACCTGCGGTTGACGTTCCAGCGCAAGGCACATGCGGCCGCGATGGAACGGGCCGTGCGGGACGTGCCGGTGGATCGGCTGAGGTCGCTGACGTTGCGGGACCTGCCGGCCGGCAAGGCGGCGGAGGCGTTGCGGCGCAGGCGGTCCGCGCTCGGGTTCGACCTCGGTCCTGACGCGTTGGTGCTGGTCGACGACAACGGCGTGCCGCTGCCGCCGGGCCAGTTGCCGCTGCGGCTGCGGTTCGCGCGGTCGGTCGGTATTTCCATCGAGGGCAACGCGCACTTCTGCCGCGGCCTGCTCCGCACCCGTTACGCCATGGAGGGAACGTCATGAAGGCCGTCCAGGTAGTCGGCTACCACAAACCGTTGCAGCTCACCGAGGTCGACGAACCTCGGGCGACCGGCCCGTTCGACGTGGTGGTGCGCGTCGGAGGCGCGGGGGTGTGCCGCACCGACCTGCACATCCTCGAAGGGCAGTGGGCGGAGAAGTCCGGGGTGACGCTGCCGTACACGATCGGCCACGAGAACGCGGGCTGGGTGCACGCGGTCGGCCCGGCCGTCACGAATGTGGTGGTGGGCGACAAGGTGATCGTGCACCCGCTGATCACGTGCGGCCTGTGCCGGGCCTGCCGCAGCGGCGACGACGTGCACTGTGTCGCGTCCCAGTTCCCCGGCATCGACACCGCCGGCGGTTACGCGGAGTACCTCAAGACGTCGGCGCGTTCAGTCGTGCGGATCGACGACGCGCTGGAGCCGTCCGACGTGGCCGCGCTCGCCGACGCGGGACTCACGGCCTACCACGCGGCGGCCAAGGCGGCGCGCCGGTTGCGGCCGGGCGACCGGTGCGTGGTGATCGGCGCCGGCGGGCTCGGGCACATCGGCGTGCAGGTGCTGAAAGCGTTGACAGCGGCCGAGATCCTCGTCGTGGACCGCAACCCGGACGCGGTGAAGCTCGCCTCCGCGATCGGCGCCGACCACGGCGTGGTGGCGGACGGCTCGCACGTGTCCGCCGTGCTCGACCTGACCGGCGGCAACGGCGCCGAGACGGTGATCGACTTCGTCGGCGAGGGCGGGGCGACGCGCGACGGCGTGGCGATGCTGCGGCGTGCGGGCGACTACCACGTGGTCGGCTACGGCGAGAACATCGACGTGCCGACGATCGACATCATCTCCACCGAGATCAACCTGATCGGCAACCTGGTCGGCTCCTACAACGACCTGTGCGAGCTGATGGTGCTGGCGGCACAGGGCAAAGTCACGCTGCACACGCAGAAGTACCCGCTGGAGCGGTTCCAGGACGCGATCGACGACCTCGACAACGGACGGGTGCGCGGCCGGGCCATTCTCACGCCCTGACGGGTCGTTCGGGCTGTAACGCTCCGCGTGGCCAGATGGATGAACATGCCATGGGTTTGGTCACTGTGGAGGGCAACGGTGTCAGGTTCAGCGAGGCGGTGGCGCGCGTCACCGACTCGCTGGGCCCGCTCGGTCCCGCTGCCCGCTGTGTCGCCGAGTCGTACGCGCTGGGTGCCGAGATCGACCGGATCGGCGAGTCCCGGGCCTCGCACGACAAGGAGATCAAGCTGGCGGTGCTGGACCAGCGCCGCCGGGAGTCCAGCGCGACGTTGCGCAGCATGCAGAAGGAGCTGGGCCGCGCGGACAAGAGCGCGGCGGCGTTGCGGGAGTGCATGGTCAACATGCAGCGCGCGACCGTGAAGCCGGGTCTGGAACTGGCTGAACGCCGCGCGTACATCGACCTGACCCGGCACTTCACCACGATGCTCGTCCAGCACCACACCGAGCTCACCGGTGGCGTCGCGAACGTCATCGACAAGGTGCTCAACGGGTCCGGCGCGGCCGCCCTCGCCCCGCGCCGGGGCAGGCGCCGGTGAGCCGTCGTGGTGGCGGCGGCGGGTGCGCGCTCCTGCTGTTCGCCGTGTTCTTCGGGCTGCCGCTGACCATGGTGCTGGTGGCCCCCGCGGTCGCGGCGCGCATCTACGTGGACGATCTGCCGCAGCAGGCGTCCTACCTGCATGAATGGCTGTGGGGCTCGGCCGCCGCGGTGCCGTTGGGCATGCTCGCGGTCCGGTCAGCGCACAAACGCGGCGGAAGGCTGCGCAGGTCGTCGTTGCCGAAGCGGTGGCTGGGCCTGCTGGAGCGCGCCCTGGTGCTGCTGGCCGTGCTGAACGTCTTCACGTTCGTGGCGATGCAGCCCGGTGAGCACGTGATCAACGACGGCCTGACCCTGTTCGGCGGCGCGGCGCTGGCCGGCCTCGCAGTGCTCTTCGTGATGCGGTTGTGGGACCGCCGCGAGCGCCGGGTCACGGTCCAGGAAGTCCGTGCGGCGGCAGCCGAAGCCGACCGCGCGCTCCAGCGCGTCCGTTCCGAGAACGCACGGGTGCGCCGCCAGGCCGAGCAGGTGCAGGCACGCCTGGTGAAGCTCCAGGCCCGCGGCCCGGCCCGTGGTGCGGACGTCGAGTTCCACTCGCTGCGCGTCTTCCACCGCGAGTCGTACCAGTGCGCCGACACCGCCCACATCGCCTACCACTCCGCGCAGACCTCGATGCGCACGATGTCGAGCCTGGTCCGCCGCGCCCGCCGGGCACCGCTGCAGCTGACCGTCAGCAAGCGGGCCCGCGCCGAGATGCGGGCCGCCGCGGACCACCTGGCGAGCTCACACGGCGAGCTGCGGTCCCAGGTCGACCAGGGCCTCGACATGGTCCGCTCGCTGAACGCGAACACGTCCGAACTGAAGCACGAGATCCGCGACAGCTGCGGCCGCCAGGGGCAAGAATGGTTCGAGGCGCTGGAGGAGCGCATCGAGCAGGCCCGTGAGGAACGCCGGGTGGTAAACCGCTTTGGAGGCGGTCAGTAATCTCCTCGCCACAGCCTCACGTGAGAGGGTTTGGGCGATGCCTGGCGTGTTCGTCAACTACCGCACCGGAGACGGTGAATGGGCCGCTGCCCTGGTGAAGCGGGAGTTGAGCGCGCGCTTCGGCGCTGACCAGGTCTTTTACGCCAGCCAGTCGATCCGCCTCGGCGAGGACTTCTCCCGCGAGATCCTCAGCGGACTGCGCCGGTGCGAGGTGCTGCTGGCCCTGATCGGCCCCCGCTGGGTGGGCGCGGTGGACCGCGAGGGCGTCCGCCGCCTCGACAAGCCCGACGACTGGGTGCGCCGCGAGATCCTCGAGGCCTTCGACTGCGGGCTGCGGGTCATCCCGGTCCTGATGGACGGCATCGACCCGTTGCGCGAGGCGGACCTGCCGGACGCGTTGAAGCGCGTGGCCCGCTGCCAGTACCTGCGCATCCACCACCGCAGCGACGACCTCGACCTGCCCCGCCTGGTCGACGAACTGGTCGAACTGGTCCCGGAACTGGTCGCGCCCAGGCGCGCCGCCCCGTCGTCGATCCGCTCGGACCGGCCGGCCGAGGGCGAGCTGCGCAGCACCATCACCGAGTTCCGGCAGGCGCTGGCCGAGCCGGTCGGCCAGACCGTGCACGAACGCGTCCAGGCGGCGGCCTCGGCCGTGCTCGAGCTGCAGACCGAGTCGCGCTACCCCGTCTCAGGGCATCTGGACGAGAGCGAGGTCCCCGCCGCGCTGGAGAAGCGGCTCACCGCCTACGAGCACGACATGGCGCCACTGCTGCGCCTCGTCGCGATCGGCGTGCGGTCCGGCGACCGGCGGCACGACGAGCTGTGGACCGCCCTGGTCGAACGCTTCCTGCGCCCCGAGTCACGGCACCGCGGCGCACAGGACGTGTGGGTCAACGCGACGGCGTACCCGGCGCTGCTGCTGACCTACGTGATCGGCGTGGCAGCCGTGGCAGCGGGCCGGGAAGACCTGGTGCACCGCCTGCTGTGCCGCGCGTCGGCCACCGGAACCGACGGGCGGACGACGCCCGTGCTGCGAGCCCTGGCGCTGCGCAACGTCGTCGACCCACGCCACGCCGCGGCGCTTCCCGCGTGGGGCGGCGCGCCTCCTCATCAGGCCTTGAGCGTGCAACTGCGGCAGGTGCTGAGCCGCGTGTTCTTCAACGTCGTGGACGGCGCCGCGTTCGACTGGGCCTTCGCGGACTTCGAGTTCCTGCGCAGCCTGCTCGAACTGCACGACGCGCCGTTCTCGTCCCTCGGCGAGTTCGCCGTGCGCCTCGAACACGACGACTCGGTCATCTACCAGCGCAACGCGGCCCGGTTGGACGCGGACTCGGCGTTGCTGCGGGCCGGGGCGTTCGGCGGCGATCCCGGCCAGGTCGCGGTGGCGTGGCGTGAGCTGCGCCAGGCCACCCGGGCCCGGTACTCCTAGCCGTCACGGAAGGTCTTCCAACACGACCAGGTTGAATCCCTCGCCTGTGGCGTAGTCAAGTACGCCGTGGTCGTACTCGGCCGGAATCGTCAACTCGCCATCCAAGTTGTTCCCTCCCCATCCGATGAGAGAACCGTCCGCTTTCTGGGCCAGGATGTGCCATGCGCCGGTGTCGATCGAGACGACACCGCTCTTGGCCGCGGCCGGTACGGTGTAACTGTTGCGCCTGTTGAGACCCCAGAAGACGACCGAGCCGTCCGCCTTGAGCGCCAGTGAATACATGGTCCCCGCGGCGATGGCGACCACGCCGCTGGACGCCTCGGGCGGTGCCTCTATCTCAGCCCCTTCGAACCTGCCCCACGAGACGATCGAGCCGTCAGCCTTCAGCGCCATGTTGTGATACGGGCCAGAGGCAATGGCGGTCACACCGCTCTTCGCCGCTTCCGGAACCGGGAGCGGACCGTAGGGAGTGTGGCCCCACCCGACGACGGACCCGTCCGACTTCAAGACCAGGTTCTGATAGGGCCCGGCGGCGATCGCCACCACGTCGTGCTTGGCTTCCGAGGGCACGGTCGCCTGGCCGAATTCGTCTCGACCCCAGGCGATCACGGAACCGTCTGCTTTCAACGCCAGGTTGTGGTACCCGCCGGCGGCGATCGCGACCACTCCTGTCAAGGCTTCTGGTGGCACCGTTGCCTCTATCGCTGCAGGGTCGCCCCAGGCGAGCACGGATCCATCCGACTTCAACGCCAGACTGTGAGAGCCGCCACCGTCGACCGCGATCACACCGCTCTCGGCTGCTTGAGGGATTTTCAACGCGCCGGCGAAGTCGCGGCCCCAGCCTTTGACTGCCCCTCGCGCAACGGTGAACTGCCGGGAGGACTGAGCAGTTCTGGTTCCGCGCGTGATGGTGAGCGAGACGGCGTAGACGCCTGGAGTCACGAACCTGTGCTCGAACTCGGCTGTCTGTGCGGTGGCCTCGGTGGTGAGGCCGCCAGTCTTGGTGACTGTCCACCTCCACCTGTCCGGCTTTCCTGCGACGTCGGCGCTGAAGTGCACCGACTCGCCGATGACGGGCTTGGGCCGGTGGACGTTGAGCTGGGTGATGGCCGGGGGCGCGTCCGCCGGATCGATGGTGATCGTGGTTTCCGCGTGCGCCTTCGCGCCGGTGGCGAGTGTGGCCTCGGCTCGGACGGTGAAGACACCGGACCGCTGCCAGCTGTGGCTGACGGTGGTGCCGGTCGCCGCGGTGCCGTCGCCGAACGACCAGCGGATCGTGGCGTCGCCTGCCTGCGGCAGCACCATCGTCAGTTCGAAGTCTGTCCCGGTCGCTCCGCGGTTGCCCGGACTGACGGAGATGGACGCCGCGGGCTTCGGGGGCGTCACGACCTGGTTCTGCCGGGAGGTCACGACCGGTTGCCCGGAGATCCCCAAGCCGGGCTGCTGCTTGCGGTTCTCGACCTGCACGGCCTGATCCGCCCTCGCGCGGGGGTCAGAAGGCGATGGGGTGTCGCCCGCGGTCCCCTCGGTGTACTTCGTGATCGTGCGGACCTTGCCGTCCAGGTCCAGCACTCCGGCGGTGTTGCCGTAGGGGTCGTTGAAGAAAACGATGCCGTCGCGGGTGAGCAGCTCGAACCGGGTCGGCCGGTCGAAGAGCTCGCGCTGGGCGACGACCCGTGAGGTGGTGAGGTCGACGACAGTGGCCTGTCCGGTGGAGAGGTTGGGCACCACCGCGTGGTCGTTGATCTCGATCGGGGTCCCGAGTTCGGATCCTGGCGCGCTGACGTGCATCGGCTCGGAACAGGAGCCGGCGTCGAAGGTGCACACGGTGAGTTCCCCGCGAGCGCTGTTCGCGATGAGCAACCGTGACCGGCCGGCGGAACCGCTGAGGGCGATCGTCTCACCGGCTTTCAGTCCGGTGCTCAGTGATCGAGTGACGGCACCGGTGTCGGGGGAGAGCAGTTCCGCGGTGCCGCGTTCGGGATCCACCAGGGCGGGCAGGCCCGCGGTGATCGTGAGATGGCCTGATCTGGTCTCAGCGGTACGTGTGCGTCGTTCGCCGCCGGTCAGCCAGACGAGGTCGCCGGACTCGTCGTCGATCGCCCACAGCCGGTCGTGGCCGTCCACGACGACGCTGTCCGGCCTGAACTTCTCGGCCAGTTGCTGCCGGCCTCGCGGTGCGACGGTGTCCGGGTCGATCGAGCTGATCTCTCCATTGTGGACGTCCACGCCGTAGACCACGCCCTGTGCGGCCTTCACCAGGAGCCCTGGACTCGTGGGCAGGACCGCCGTCGACGGGGTGACGTCGTGAGTGGCGCCGTCGATGCGGCTCAGCACGCCGGTTTCCTGGTTCACGACCAGTGCGTCGCTGCCCCGCTGGGCGATGTTCAGCGCGGCACCGGGCTCGTCCACCTTCACCGAGGCCACCAGTTCCGCGGAGGCTCCGTCCGCCAGCACCACCTGGCCGGTCCGGTTGGACGCCAGCCAGACCGTGCCGGCGTGCATCCGCACCTGTGCGGCGTCGTACCCCGGCCCGGCCACGAGCACGGAGGCGGCAACCGTGGCTACGACGACGGCCGCCGTCACGAGCCGTGTGCGCTTGTTCATCTACGACCGCCCGCCATGTTCTCGTCCGATCACACCAGGACCAAGCTGAAGCGCTCGCCGCGAAGCCAGACATGTACCCCGTGGCGATCGCGGTGAACTGTCCGTTGTGGATGGATTCAGGCCGGATCGCGCCGAGTGCGAATGCACCTGTGCGGTGTCACACTCCCGTCCCATCAAGAGATCGGTCGCGATGGCAGCGGATGCCGCGGTGACAATCCGTCTTGCCAGAGGCGCTGTCGACGTCATCGGCCCCTCACACCAGGACCAGGTTGAACAGCATGCCTGACGCGATCTCCAGCACACCGCTGCTGTACTGCGGCGGCACCACCGGCGTGTAGTCGTACTCGGCTTTCCCCCAAGCGACCAAGGTTCCATCCGCCTTCAACGCCAAACCGTTCGTGACATAGGTGGAGATCGAGGTGATGCCACTCTTGGCGGCCTGGGGTACCGCGGTCTCGTTGTCGTAGTCCTCACCCCACCAGATGACCGAGCCGTCGGACTTCAACGCAATGGAAGTCATGCTCCCAGCGGCGATGGCGACCACCCCTTCGCGGGCCTCGGGCGGTACGTCAGTCGCGAAGCCTGCGTTGCCCCAGGCGATGACGGAGCCGTCCGTCTTCAGCGCCAGGCTGTGCCCCCCTCCACCGGCGATTGCGATCACGTCCTTCCCTGCCTCCGGGGGCACCTTCGTCTCTCCCCACGAGTCGAAGCCCCAGGAGATCACCGAGCCGTCCTTCTTCAGGACCAGGCTGTGATGATGGCCGGCGGCGATGGCGATCACATCGCGCTTGGCGGCGGGCGGCACCTCCCCCTGTCCGAACGACTCCTTGCCGCCCCAGGCGATGACGGTGCCGTCTGCTTTCAGTGCCAAACCGTGCATCATCCCGGCGGCGATGGCGATGACGCCGCTGGACGCCTCCGGAGGCACGTTCAACTCGCCTCTGTCGTTGGTGCTGCCCCAGGCGATCACGGAGCCGTCTGCTTTGAGCGCCAGGGGGTAGAAGCCCGCGTCGATCGCGATCACACCGCTTTGCGCCGCGGGAGGGATGTTCATCTGCCCCCGCCAGTTGTTGCCCCAGCCCTCGACCGCCCCGCGGGCGACGACGATCTCCCGGGAGGACGTGGCCGTCTTGGCTCCCCGTGCGACGGTGAGCGAGACGACGTACTTGCCCGCCGCGGCGAACCTGTGGCCGAACTCGGCCGTGCCCGCGGTGGCCTCCGGCGTTTGCTGACCTGGTTTGGTGACGGTCCACGTCCACGTGTCCGGGTTGCCGGAGGTGTCCGCGCTGAAGCGGACGAGCTCCCCGATGACCGGCCTGGGCCGCTGGAAGGACAGCTCGGCGATGCGCGGTGGCGCTCCGGCGAGATCGACGGTCACGGTGGTCTTGGCCATCACGCGCTTGCCCGAGTCGAGGGTGGCGATGGCTTCGACGGTGTAAATACCAGGCTGTTGCCAGCTGTGCCGGACGGTGGCGCCGTAGTCCTTGGCTCCGTCGCCGAACTCCCAGCCGGTGTTGGCGTTGGTGGCGGGTGTGAGCACCATGGTCAGCTCGAACTCGTCGCCGACCTCGCCCCGGCTGCCGGGTTTGACGACGATGGCCGCCTTCGGTTTCGCTGGAGCGGGGTCCGGCTTGCCGGGCTGGAGCGTCCGCCCCGGGAGCCCGAGACCCGGTTTGCGCTCGGGTTTGCCGACCTGCTGTGCCTGTTCGCGGGGATCGGGCTTGGGCGGGGGATTCTCGTCCTTCGACGGACCCTCGGTGTACTTGGTGATCGTCATGACGTCGCCGGTCAGCTTCAGCACCCCGGCCACGTTGCTGTTGGGGTCGTTGAAGAAGACGAATCCGTCGCGGGTCATCAGTTCGAACCGCGTCGGCTCGTCGAAGAGCAGGCGCTGGGCGACCACGGACCCGTCCGCGAGGTCGACGATGGTGGCTTGACCGGTGGAGTAGTCGGGCACCACCGCGTGGTCGTCCATTTCGACCGGGGCGCCGAACCGGGCGCCGTCCGCACCGATCTCGACGGGACGGCCGCAGGTGCCGGTGTCGAACGCGCAGGTGGTCAGCTCGCCGCGGGTGCTGTTCGCGATGAGCACCCGTGACCGGCCGGCGGACCCGCTGACGGCCACCTCGTCGCCGGGGTGCAGTTCCGGCTTCGCGGTCCGGGTGACGGCACCGGTCTCGGAAGAGAGCAGTTCCGCGGTGCCGCGTTCGGAATCCACGAGCACCGGCAGACCGCGGGTGACCGCGAGACGGCCTGTTCTGGTTGCTGCGGAACGGGTGCGTCGTTCGCCTCCGGACAGCCAGACCAGGTCACCGGTCTTGTCGTCGACGGCCCACAACCGGCCGCGGCCGTCCACGACGACGCTGTCCGGCCTGAGCGCCTCGGCCAGCTGCCTGGGCTCGCCCGCGGACCGCATCGTGTCCGGGTCGATCGAGATGACCGTTCCACTGTGGACGTTCACGCCGTGGACCACGTCCGGTGCGGGCAACACGATCAGCCCATCTGCTGCGGGGACGACGACCTCCGACAGGTCGACCTGCTCGGAGGCACTGTCGACGCGGATCAGCTGGCCGGTCTTCTGATTCGCCGCGAAGGCCGCGTTGTCGTGCTGTGAGACGCTCAATGGCGTGCCGGGTTCGGCGACCGGCGCGTGCGCGCGCACGTCGCCGGTGGTGCCGTCGACGAGCGACACCTCTCCGGTCCGGTTGGACGCCAGCCAGGCCGCGCCGCCGAACATCCGCACCCGTGCGGTGTCGTAGCCCGGCCCGGCCACGAGCACCGCCGCGACGACCGACGTGACAGCCGCGAACGCGACGAGGATCCGGGTGCGCCGCCGAGCCGCCGCGGTCATCGATACCGCCCCACTTCGAGGCTTTCCCGTGCCTGTCGTCGTTGTCGCGAGACGCTCCAGGCCGTCCACAGCGGACGCGGGTCCACGGCCGTGCGCAACCGTGTCGCGGATACGCGCTTGGGATGCAGGCGAGCGCGTAGATCGGCGACCAGGAGCCAGGCCTGGTCGGAGTCGGACTCGTCGATGCGTTCGGGCGCGTAGACCGCCGTGGTCGCCAGGTCCGCCGACTTCTCGACCAGCTCTCCCGCGTCACCGAGGGCGCCGCGGACGTGCCGGGCGACCTCGTGGAACGTGAGCGACACCGGGGCGGTGACACCGCGCTCGGTCAGCCGGTCGATCTGCTCCTGCCATGCACCGAGCACCCGCACCGCGTGATCGGGGTTCCGCCGGCGTCGCCTGCGGCGGCGGGCCTTGGCGATCGCGACGAGCCCGCAGGCGACCAGCAGGAGCAGCACCGAGGCGGCCACGACCAGCACGGTGCCGTCGCGGACGTTGTTCCAGCCGAACCCCGGTCCGTCGGCTGCCTGGACCGGCTGGGTCGCGGTCGGCGGTGCCTGCGTCGGTGTGGTGGTCGGGGCAGCCTGTGGTGGCACGACGCGGGGTACGTCCTGTGGCTGGGTCGGCGTGCTCCCGAAGTCGGAGCTGCTGGGTTCGAACGGTACCCAGCCGTAGCCGGCGAACCGCACCTCCGACCACGCGTGGGCGTCGCCGGTGGTGACGCGGAAGACGCCGCCCTGGTAGTTGCGCAGGCGGTAACCGACGGCGACCCTCGCCGGGAACCCCATCGCCCTGGCGAGCACGGTGAACGCCGCGGCGTGCTGCTCGGTGGAGCCGGTCCCGTTCTCCGCGGGGGCGAACAGGCGGGTGATGGCGGCGTAGGAGTGCCCCGGCGGCCGGTCCGGGTTCATGGTCACGCCCTGGAGGCGGGTCTCCAGGGCGACCAGCTTGTCGTACCCGGTGCGGTCGGCGAACTCGGCTGCCACCGCGCGCAGCGGTTCCGGCATGCCGCCGGGAAGCGACCGCGAGTGGCCGGGTGCCGCGGTGGCGGCCTGAGCCAGGCCGTCGTCCCGGACGCTGATCTCACCTGTGACGTCGTAGCTGAGTCCCTGCAACTTCGGCGCGGTGCTGACGACCACGCCCGAGGCCGGATCGAACCCGACCCGGCCGCGGCTGCCGCCGGTCGTGTCGAGTCGGGTTGGCCAGCCGATGACGGGCAGGTGGGGACCGGGGAGTTCCTTCAGCTCGACGTGCGCCGTCACCTGCTTGCCGCGGGTCAGCGCGGGGTCGGCCGTGAGATGGCTGCCCGCGACGCGGTAGCTGTCCTCCGAGGTCCAGGTGGTGCCGTCGAACACGTCCAGCGCGGCGGTGCGGATCCGGTCGACCTGCGTGTAGGACTCGATGTCGAGGCTCACGCGGAACAGTTCGCGGGCTGGGTGTTCGCCGAGCTGGCCCTTCAAGCGGGACAGCGGGGTGAGCGTGTCGGTGCTCGTGATCGGGGGCGCCAGCAGCTCGCGGACGTCGAACCGGCGTTCACCGGACGCGACCTGCCCGCCCATGACGCCGAACAGCGCGCTGGAGGCGATCATCACCCCCACGAGCCCGAGCGTGCCGAGCGACCGAGCCTGCTGCCGTTCGACCCGAACCGTGCCGGCACCGGTGGCGTGATGGGCACGGACCGCGACCAGGACCAGCGCAGCCAGCAGGAACACCACGGTGGCGGTCACGTGGCCGCCGGCCTGGTCGCCGACGACGAACACGGCGAACACGAACCCGGCCAGCGACGGCACCACCGGCGCCAGCACGTGGCGGGTACGCAGCACGAGCACGACCGACGTGAACGTCACCGCCCACATCACCCCTGCGGGCACCACGAGCAGTTCGCCCCACGGATCGGCGGGCACGGCGACGGCGAGCAGGCGGTTCCAGCTGCCGCGCACTCCGCCGAGAACGTCGGCACCGACGCCGTGGAAGACGCCGAAGACGATGACGACCGCCAGCCCCGCGATGGCAAGCAGGAGCGTCGCCCAGACCTTGCTGGCGCCCGATGCCGCCGTGACGCCGCCGATGAGACACGCGAGGCCCAGGGCGGGCAGGTAGCCAGGAGTGGCGAAGAAGTCGCGGTACACCAGTGCGCCGGCCGCGGATGCTGTGAGTGCCAGCGCTACCTCGGCGAGAGTGACGCCGGAGACGAGCGTGGTGAGCTTGCGGAACGTCATGGCCGCACCTGCCGAGTTCCGGCGGAAGCCGGGACGTCGATGCCGGGCAGCGGCGTTTGCCCAGCCGGTGCGGCGCCGGCGGCGAACGCCACGGACGGCATCTCCGCGGTGATCGGACCGCCGGTCGTAGTGCCACCGGGCACGAAGCCGTACGCCCTCACCGCAGCACCAGCCGGTTCCAGCTGGAGGCGAACTGGTCGCTGCTCGCCGCGGACACCGCGAGCACCCCGCGCGGCCGGGCCACCGGGTCCCCGGTGGTCAGCTGGGCGAGGCTGATCGAGAGGAACCTGGGGCGCAGCAACATGAGCAGTTGCGCGGTCACGGCTTCCACTCGGCCGGTGACGACGGTCAGCGCGACGCCCTGGGTGTCGGAGACCACGTCGCGCAGCTGGTCGGGGAGTGCGGCGAGCCCGCGGCCGGTGGCGTCCTTGTCCACTGTGGACAGGAACTCCAGGGCCGTCCTGGCGGATTCTCGTTCCACGGCAGCGGTTGTGCGCAGCCGGAACGGCAGCCCGGTGCTTTCGGCCGCCACGCAGAACGACGCGGCGATGCGCACGGCGTCTTCGAAGGACGCTGTCGAGTAGGGCGCGGCGCTCGTGTCGAGCACGACGAGTTGGCGGGGTTCGTCGGGCACCACGACCTGGCGGGCCATCACCGTGCCGGTGCGAGCCGTCGCGCCCCAGTGGATGCGCCGCCAGTCGTCGCCGGGCACGTACTCCCGCAGGCTGTGGAACGCGGCCCCACCGAGAGGTGCGCTGCTGTTGGTGGGGCCCTCGGCGTCCTGCGGGCCACCGGACGCGATCATGGCGAGCGGGTGCACTCGCGGGTAGACGTGCACGACCAGCTCGCTGCCGCGGGACTGGCCGCGGTGCAGGAGGCGCAACGGGTCGGAGTGGCCCAGCTCTACCGGGGGAATCAGGTAGCGGCCGCGCTTGGTGACCGGCAGCGCGTAGCCCACGGTGCAGCTGTCACCGGTGGCCAGGGCGGGTACTGGAACGGTGGTGCGGTGGCCGCCGACGGTCTCGGTGACCATCAGGGGTGGGCTGCGGCGGCGGCCCGCGTTCGTGACGGTCAGGGTGCCTTGGGCGGCGGTGCCTTCGAAGACGCGGTGTGGCCGGACCTCGCGCACGACCGTCAGGTGGGGTGCGGCCACCAGCCAGACGGCCGCCAGCAGCAGGGTCGCCGCGGCGGCCAGGCCGAGGGTGACCAGTTCGGGGTAGTCGGCCCAGACGCCGAGGGCCACCAGGGCCACCGCGGCGCAGGCCATCGCGGCGCCGGTTCTGGTCAGCACGTCAGGTCACCGGTACCGGCGCGGCGGCCAGCACGTCCTTCAGCACCGCTTCGGCGGTGCGTTGCTGGATTCGGGCCTCCGGGGTGAGCAGCATGCGGTGGTTCAGCACCGGCACCGCGACGGCCTTGACGTCGTCCGCGGTCACGTAGGGGCGGCCGGCGGCGAGGGCGTAGGCCTGGGAGGCGGTGACGAGGGCGATGCCGCCGCGTGGGCTGACGCCCAGTTCCACGTCGGGGTGCACCCTGGTCGCGCGGATCAGGCGGGCCACGTACTCGCGGAGGTTGTCGGCGACGCGTTGTTCGCGGACGGCGCGGATCATCAGGCGCAGGTCGTCGAGCTCCATCACGGACTTGAGCTCGTCGGGGCGGCGGCGGGTGACGCCGTAGGACAGGATGCTGACCTCGTCGGCGAGGTTCTCCGGGTAGCCGATGCTGATGCGCATCATGAACCTGTCCAGCTGTGCTTCGGGCAGGGCGTAGGTGCCCTGGTGCTCCACCGGGTTCTGGGTGGCGATGCACAGGAACGGGTACGGGACCGGCACCGGGCGGCCGTCCACGGTCACCTGGCCCTCCGCCATCACCTCGAGGAGGGCGGACTGGGTTTTGGGGGAGGCGCGGTTGATCTCGTCGCCCAGCAGGATGTGGGTGAAGACCGGGCCCTGCCGGAACTCGAACCTCGCGCGGCCCTGGTCGTACACCTGCACGCCGGTCACGTCGGACGGCAGCAGGTCCGGGGTGAACTGGATGCGCTTCACCTCGGCGCCCGCGATCGAGCGGGCGATCGCCTTGGCGAGCGAGGTCTTGGCCACGCCCGGCACGTCCTCGATCAGCAGGTGCCCCTCGGCGAGCAGGCACACCAGTGCCAGCCGGACCACCTCGGGCTTGCCGCGGATGAAGTCCTCGACGTTCGCGGCCAGCGCCTCGAACCGACGCTGGAAAATGGCCGCATCGGACACTTCATCGCCCCCATCGTGCGTGCATGAACGTTCTTTCCCGCCCCAACTCGGCTGTCAGTGAATAGGGCCGCGCAGGGCGGCGTTGAGCCGGGGGTACACCTCGCGCACCGCGGCCTGGTCGCGTTCGCGGCCGAGCAGGCGGGCCAGGCGCTTCAGGTCCTGCCGGACGGTGGCCGAGTCGACCAGGTCGGCGGCGTCGAGGACCTTCGTGGCCAGTGCGCTCGCGTGGTCGATGTCGCCCGCCGCGGCGTAGGCGAGGGCTCGGCGCGCGCCGAAGCGCGCGTGGGTCCGGTGGGC
This sequence comes from Lentzea miocenica, assembly GCF_033949945.1. Taxonomy (NCBI): domain Bacteria; kingdom Bacillati; phylum Actinomycetota; class Actinomycetes; order Pseudonocardiales; family Pseudonocardiaceae; genus Lentzea; species Lentzea miocenica. The sequence goes on along the minus strand of NZ_JAXAVW010000013.1, from coordinate 149,218 downwards.
GGTGCCGGGCACCAGGGCCAGCTGCTTGTCGAAGACGTCCGCCGCCTCCCTCGACCGGCCCAGGTCGTGCATGCACCAGGCCGCGACCAGGCTGTTCAGGTCGGCGCCGCTGACCGAGGCCGAGCCGATCGTCATGCCGCTGGACGCGTCGGCCCTGTCGAGCAACGCGGCGGCACGGTCGAGTGCCCGCTGGCAGTTGTCGTAGTCGCAGGCCAGCGCGTGTCCCTGTGCCTCACGCAACGCGGCGAGGCCCTGCACGCGCGGCGACGTGCCGGGTGCGGCCTGCGCCTGCTGGGCCAGGTCGACGGTGCCCGCGGCGTCGTCGCGGTAGAGCGTGATCAACGCCTGCCTGATCAGCGAGTACGTGGCCAGCTCGGTGTCACCGGCCGCGGCGCCCATCTCGACGGCGTTGCGGGTCCACCACATCGCGGCCCGGTCGTCGCCGGCCTCCTGCGCCATCCACCCCGCGTACTCGCTGTAGCGGGCGGCCAGGCCGAGCAGCTCCTCGCGGACCGGGGTGGGCGCGCCGTTCGCCATCCCGCGCAACGTGTGGGTGTGCACCGTGACCATCGGCAGCACCACGCTGGGGCTTGTGGTTTGTCCTAGTTGCCTGACCTGGGCGAACAGCGACCGGAACGCCGCGAGCGTCCCGTCGTGCGCCGCCGACGCCGTGGCGCTGCGGGGAGCGCCCAGGGTCAGCCCGAGCAACGAGGCCGCGCCCGTCGCGATCGCCTCGCGCCGAGGCATCGGAACCATCCAGCTCGATCCATCCGGTGCCATGCTCATCACCCACACCTCGCCGTCGCCATCGGCCGCGACGGCTGCCGGCGCGCTCACGGGTGCGGGCTGGTCCACCAGGGAGGCCAGACGTCCACCGGCTCCGAGAACCGCGTCACAGCGCCGGGCCAGATCAACACCTGGTTGCTTGAGTCCAGTCTCGATCTTGCCCAGATAGCCCTTGCTGTAGTGGACCTGCTGCGCCAGCGTCGCCAGCGACAAGCCCGCCGCGGTCCTGAGTCGCCGCAGTTCCACACCAAAGACATCCGACTGCTCAGCCATGAGCCCCCACCCTCGACCGCCGCCCCAGGCACCGGTGATTCGACCGTTGCAGACTACTTAGTGCCTGATCGCAGGCCCAGCCCCTGGGAGCGCCGGGCTAGTGCGGATGCCTGGCTGCATTCGAGTCTGATCGGGCAGGCGGCCAGTGCACAGGCGTCTCCCGTCGCCTCCTGTGCCAGGAGACGGGAGACCCCTGCCCTGCGGAGGCGCGCGCGGCGATGCTGGTTCCAGACGGAGACGCGGTCGGTCGCCGTCAGGTTCTGGGGGGCGGTGGCGGCAGGCAGGGCTGGGGGCCTGGTCCTGCCGCCACCGAACACAAGGGGTGAAGGGGGCGGAAGCATGAACAGGGACTGGACGGGCGCGCCTTCCTGAAAAGGGCGGGAGTGCGTCACATCAGCCAGGAGCGTTCCGGCGGGCTGACTGGGGGTCAGCCCGCCGGATCTCCTGGAACTCGGGAGGCCTGACTCACGCGCTCCTGAGGGCCAGCACGATGTCGAACCGGGCGCGCGCCCACGGCTTGTCGCCGAGCGCGCGCCCGTCCGGCGTGGGAGCGCCGGCCGGTTGTCCGGTGAACCGCTTGACGAGCGATTCCTTGACACCGAACACGGAGTCGCCGATCTCCAGCTGCGGATCACCTTCCACGAAGACGTGCGTGACCAGCGTGCGGTAGTTGTCCGCCGAGACCATGAAGTGCAGGTGGGCGGCGCGCATGGGGGAGCGGTGCGCCGCGTCCAGGAGCGCGCCGACGGGGCCGTCGTGCGGGATCGGGTACGGCGTCGGGGTCACGCCCCAGAACGCGAAGGTGCCGTCGGGCTCGGAGAACAGGTGGCCGCGACCCGACACGCGGTCGTCGGTGTACTGCACGTCGTAGAAGCCGTCCTCGTCGGCTTCCCACACCTCGATCCTCGCGCCACCGACCGGGTTTCCTCCGGTGTCGCGCACGGTTCCCTCGACCCAGCACGGCGTTCCTGGGGCGCCCGCGGCGATGTCGCCGCCGTTGCCCACCAACGGCGACTGCTCCACGAAGAACGGGCCGAAGACGGTGGCCTCGGTGGCGTCCAGGTGGACCTCGTTGTTCACCGCGATGGTCTGCATCGACGCGCCCAGCACGTCGGAGAGCAGGATGAACTCCTGCCGCCTGTCGTCGGTGATGTGCCCGGCGGCGGTCAGGAACTCGATCGCCCGTGTCCACTCCTCTTCGGTCAGCCGCACGTCCCTGATGAACGCGTGGAGGTGCCGGGTGAGCGACTCCAGCAGTTGCTTCAGGCGTGGGTCGGGCGTCCTGGCGAACGACGCGACGACCTCGGCGGTCAGGAGTTCCTCGATGCGCTGTTGCCGCGCTTCTTGGTCGGCAGAGGCAGTCATGCTCGGCTCCACTCGGTCGGGTTCCGGCCCGCCTGGGCAGCGGCGAGCAGTGCGGTCAGGTCGGCCTCGGTGACCGGGCGAGGGTTCGACGGCGGCACGGACGGCAGGATCAGGCGGGCGGCCTCGGCGGCGTCGGGCACGCCTCGCAGGACGTGGGAGGCGCCGATGTCGGTGTACAGAGACGACAGGTCGGGCGCGCCCAGGGCGTCGGCGATCCTGGCGGCGGCCTGAGGTGCCGCGGGAGAGTTGAAGGCCAGCACGTACGGGAGAACCGCCGTGTGGGTCGCGGCGTGCGGGAGGTTGTAGGCGCCACCCAGGACGTGGCAGATCTTGTGGTGCAGGCCGGAACCCGCGGAGGCGAACGCCACGGCGGACAGGTAGGCGCCGTACAGGGTCTGCTCGCGGCCGTCCGCGGTGGTGATCTGCCGCAGCCCGCTGTTCAACGCGCGGATGCCTTCCGCGGCGAGGGCTTGGTTGATCGGATCGGCGCGCGGGGCCCACATCGAGTCGACGCAGTGCGCGAGCGCGTTGCAGCCGGAGGCGATGGCCAGTTCCGGCGGCAGCGACGCGGTGAGGGCCGCGTCGTAGATGACGGTCACCGGCAGGACGCGGTCGTCGCTGCCCGTGGTCTTGCGCGCGGCCTCGGTCAGGCCCCAGACGTTGGTCGCCTCCGAACCCGCGTAGGTGGTGGGCACCGCCACGACGGGCAGGCCGGTGGTCAGCGCGACCGCTTTGGCCAGCCCGGTCGTGGAACCTCCGCCGACGCTCACCAGCAGATCCGCGTTGGACGACGCGGCCTGCGCACGAGCGCGTTCGGCGTTGGCGACGGGAACGTGCGGCGCCACGTCCGTGCAGCGCGCCGCCACGTCGATCTTCGCGGCCACCTCCGCCGCGATCGCTTCGTCACCGACCAGCATCACCCGCCGGGCGCCGAGCCGTTCGACCTCCGCGGCGAGGCTGGCGACCGCCTCGCCGGTGCCGAACAGGACGCGCTGGCCGAGGGTGGTGTGCTCGAACTTCACGCGCTCTCCTCCCGGCTGAGGATCGTGGTCAGGACGGACATGAGCTCGGCCTCTGGATCGGCGGGCAGTGCGTTGCCGCGCCAGGCGACGTGCTTGTCCGGTCGCACCAGCACGGCCCCGTCCTCGTCCACACCGGACAGTCGCGACCAGTCGAAGTAGAGGTCCGTCACCGGACGCCCAGGGCCGATGACGACGGTCCGCACCGGGATGCCGAGCCGATCGGCCGCTTTCTGCGCCGCGCTGACCCACGCCTCACCGGTGATCCCGGTCAGCAACGTGAACTGCCCGTACGGCACGAGGTCGTGGGTGGAGCGCTTGCGCGTGCTGTCGCCGACCCAGGCGTGCGGCAACCGGGCGCCCGGCCAGGTCGACGGCTCGTAGTACAGCTCCGGGTCACGGGCCGGCGACGGACGGGTGGTGCCGTCCGGAACAACGGCGCTGGACTCGTACGACTGACCCATTTCCACGCCGTGCGCGTTGAACTCGTAGTTCTTCAGCTCCATGGCTTCCCGGACGGCGGCGCGCTTGGCGGCACCGGCGAGGCTGACGTCCTTGCGCTCCTCGATCCGCGCGTGCATCTGCTCGGCGGACTCGGCCGCGTCGAGACCGAGCGCCTCGAACAACGCGCCGAACTCGCGTGCGGACTTGTTGGCCCGCAAGACGATCTGCTGCGCCACGGGAGCGCGTTCTGCGGTGTAGGTGTCGAGCAGCGAGGTCCCGGCCTGTCCGTTGAGCACCAAAGCCAGCTTCCACGCCAGGTTGTAGGAGTCCTGGATCGAGGTGTTGGACCCGAGGCCGTTGCTCGGCGGATGCTTGTGCACCGCGTCCCCGGCGCAGAACACCCGGCCCTGCTGCAGCTGGGTGGCGTACTGCTCGTTGTTGCCCCACAAGGAGATACCGGTGATCTCCGCGTCGAGCGAAGGATCACCGACGAGGTTGCGCACGATCTGCAGGGCGTCGTCCTCGGTCACCTCCGGCACGCCCTGCGCGAGGTCGAATCCCCAGACGATCAGCCACTCGTTCCACGGCCGGACCATCCGCACGAGCCCCGCGCCGATGCCGCCGACGTTCGCGCCGGGCTGGATCACCCAGTACAGCACCGAAGGACGGTGCAGGCAGAGTTCGGTGAGGTCGGCCTTGAACGTGATGTTCATCGACCCGGCGACGTCCATCTGACCCTCGTACGGCAGATCCAGGTCGGCGGCCACGGCGGACCGCGCGCCGTCCGCACCGACGAGGTACTTCGCGCGGATCGTGTACTCGGCACCGGTGAGCCGGTTCAGCACCCGCACGGTCACGCCTTCGGCGTCCTGCGTGTGCCCCAGGTACTCGGTGCTGAACTGGGTCTGCGTGCCGCGCGCGGTCGCGTTGCGGACGAGGATCGGCTCCAGGTAGGTCTGCGGGATGTCGCAGTTCAGCGACGGCGAGGCGAGCTCGTGGTCGGCGTGCCGGGCGGGGTGGTTGCCCCACGTGAGGATGCGGCCGATCTCCTCGCCGGTGATCGACGTGCAGAACACGGTGTCGCCGATCAGGTGGTGCGGCGTGGCGTCCGCGAGCACCTGGTCCTCGATGCCGACGTCGCGGAAGATCTCCATCGTCCGCTGGTTGGTGATGTGCGCGCGCGGAGTGTTCGCCGTCCACCGGTACTTGGTGATCATGATGTTCGGAACGCCCAGTGTGGACAGGAACAGCGCGGCGGAGGCCCCGGCCGGGCCCGATCCCACGATCAGCACATCGGTCTCGACCGCGGTGTGCGTCGGTGGGGAGGTTTCGACGAGACCGTCGTGGAAGGTCACCATGCCGAAACGGTGGCAGCGCGGCGGTGCCTGGAACGTCGTGCGGCCGTGACATGGCGGAAACAGGCAAAAACTCAGGACGCCGAACGGCGGTCGTGGCACGGCGTGGTGCCGAACCGCGCCCGGTAGGTGCGGGAGAAGTGGGCCTGCGAGGCGAAACCGCTCCTGGTGGCGACCTCGGCCAGCGAGATGGGCTCGGCGAGCAGCCGCCGGGCGGCGTCGAGGCGGGCGGTCAGCACCGCCTGCGGCACGCTCTGCCCCGACCTGGCGAACAACCGCGAGAGATGACGTTCGGAGTACCCGATCGCGGCGGCGATCCGGCTCGCCGACAGGTCCTGTTCGGCCAGGTGAGCGGCGATGTACGCGTGCGCGGCCGCCAGGTCACCGGTGTCCGGGCGCTCGCCGCCGAGCAGCGCGCCCAGCAGACTCGTCGCGACGCGCTCCATCCCCTCCCAGTCCGCGGGGCCGCCGCGCAACGCTGCGGACAACGTGGTCACCAGCGCCTGCGCGTGCGCGTCCCCGTGGAAGCCGAACACCCGAGGCTTCACGGGTCCGGGACGGCCGGAGGTCTCCCGCACCAGGGACCGCGGGGCCTTCAGCACGAGTTCGGTGAGGCCGTGGGAGAAGGTCCGCTGGAACGGCTGGTCACCGTCCACCACGAGCCCCTGCCCCGGCGCGATCAGCTCACGGCCGCCGCGGTGCTCGAAGTGTCCCTCACCGGACAGTGCGAAGTAGACGACCACGCCGTCGGCGGGGTGCAGGGCGATCTGCCGGACGTCCCGTTCCACGGCGTGCGGTGATCCCGTCACCCGCGCCACCTGCAGGCGGGGCAGGGTGAGGTTGATCTCCGTGCCGTCGAACGGCCGGTCGCCGAGAGGCAGCGCCCGCAGGCCGACCAGCGCGCGGGCGTTGTGCTCCTCCCACCCGGTGAGGCGGCGCGAGCCGGGGAGGTCGTGCGTCCGGAACCTGGTCAGGCCGGGCGGGTGCACGGATGCCATCCCTCCACGGTAGACCGCCTTTCCGGGACGCGCGATGAACCTCGATCTCGACCGGCTGCTCGCTTTCCCGCGGCACGACGGAGTTCCGAGCCGCGTTTCCCACTCGATCCTGCCCTTTCGCGGCGGATGCTTTTCGCAAGATCACGTCTGCGCGAATCGCGGGTGCGGACTCCGCCGGGCGGTGGTTCCGGAAAACGCGAGGATCGGGAAGCCCCGGCGTAATGTCCGGAAGATGCCGCGTTCTCGGCTTGCCGGAGGTGTCCGCACTGGGCCGAGCAGACGTTGCCGTGGTGCCCTGGCACCAGCACCCGGAGGTCCGTCCGGCGGATGAGCGCTTCGGCAGGGGCGCGGGAGCACCACCTGTTCGTCAACGACGGAAACACGCCGGTCCCGGCGGTGGTGGCGCGGGCCTGCAGGTCTTCCACGGCGAGGTCGGTACAAGACCTGCGACGTACCACGTCCGGGGATTTCGAAAACTGCCGGTGACGGTAAGCGACGACTCGTTGCAATGGGTTATTGCAGTAGAAGATTCCGCACGCCGTGTCAAGTTAACCCTGAATGACCAGTGCGTTTGTCGAGTTCGCTTCGGAAAAGCCCAGTTCGGCGTCGCGCCGGCGACCGGAACCATAGGTGGCCGTTCTACCCGCGAGAGCGTGTTCGTGCATGACAAGCACAGTTCGCATGGTGAGACCAGAACGGAGGACGGGGGGTGTTGCGATGGTCATCCGACTGAGTAGTCTCTACGCACACCCCACAAGATCATCGGCTGTTGATCGTGTTGATCTTGTAGTGCTATCTTTCCGTCGCCAATTCGGGTGGTCGTGGAGCGTTGTGAAGCTGAAGACTGCGCCTGATACGAATTACAAGACAATTCGTTCACGGCTCACTGGTGTCGTGGTGGTTCCCAGCATCGTCCTTCTGGCCATGTGGGCGCTGTTCTCGTCGTACACGGTGTTCGAGGGGCTGTACCTCCAGCTGGTCGCCTCCGGTGTGCGAGACGCGTCGATCCCGGCGGTGCAGTCGTTCGCGTCGCTGCAGAAGGAACGCGAGCTCAGCATGACGAGCCTGAGCAAGCCGGGCTCGAGCACGTCCGCGCTGGTGAAGCAGCAGCAGGCGACCGACTCGGACCTGACCACGATGAAGGCCGCGTTCGCCGAGCTCGCTTCCCAGGCGCCGCAGGAGGTCGTCGACGGGATCGGCAAGCTCAACGGGCTGCTGGACCAGCTTCCGCAGCAGCGGGCCGCGCTCGAGGCCGGTACCGCGTCCAAGCCCGAGATCTACCGCTACTACAACAGCGTCCTCGACGCCGGTGCCGCGTTGTTCAACACGCAGGCCCGCATCGTGCCGGACGCCGAGACCGTGCAGGGCGCGCTGGCCGCGGTGCAGTACTTCCAGGCCGCCGACTCGATGTCGCGGGCCGGTTCGGTCGCGGCCGGCGCGCTGGCGGCGGGCAAGTTCACCCCGGAGGAGCACCGCGAGTTCGTCTACCTCGTCGGCGCCTACCGGTCCTCGCTCAACTCGATCGAGCCCTACGCCCTGCCGCCCGTGCGTGAGCACTACAAGTCCGTCATCGGCAGCGCCCAGTGGCAGCAGCTGGTGACCCTCGAGAACCGCCTGCTGCAGAACGCGGAGCGGCCCATCGGGCAGTCCGTCGGCGCGGCCGACTGGGAGACCGCCGACCGCGCGGTCTCCACCGAGCTGACCAAGCTGGTGGAGGAGCAGTCCAACGGCGCCGTGAACGTGGCCATGGCCAACGGCAAGGACAAGTTCACGACGGTCCTGATCGGCAGTCTGATCGCGCTGGTCGCGGTGATCGCCGGCATCTTCGTCGCGGTGCGCATCTCCAACCGCCTGGTCAACAAGGCGTTGATCGTCCGGCTCACCAACCTGAAGAGCGACTCGCTCAAGCTCGCGCACGAACGGCTGCCGAGCATCGTCGAGCGGTTGCGCGAGGGCAAGCACGTCGACGTCGCCACCGAGGTGCCCGCGCTCGACTACGGCAACGACGAGATCGGCCAGGTGGCCGACGCGTTCAACGCCGCCCAGTACACCGCCGTCGCCGCGGCGGTGAAGGAGAGCCAGACCCGTGAAGGCGTGAACCGGGTCTTCCTCGACATCGCGCGCCGCAACCAGGGTCTGGTGCACCGCCAGCTCAAGATCCTCGACAAGCTGGAGCGCGAGGAGGAGAACCCCGACCACCTCGACGCGTTCTTCCAGCTCGACCACCTCGCCACCCGCGCGCGGCGCAACGCCGAGAACCTGATCATCCTGACCGGCGAGCAGCCGGGACGGCAGTGGCGCAAGCCCGTGCGCATGCTCGACGTCGTGCGCGCGGCCGTCGCCGAGACCGAGCAGTACGCCCGCGTGAAGGTGAACCCGGTGCCCGAGGTCGCGCTGGTCGGCGCCGCCGTCGCGGACACGATCCACCTGATCGCCGAGCTCGTCGACAACGCGACCTCGTTCTCCTCCCCGCGTTCGCAGGTCGAGGTGCACAGCAGCGAGGTGCCGCAGGGTCTCGTGCTGGAGATCGAGGACCACGGTCTCGGCATCAAGCCGGACGACCGCGAGCAGCACAACAAGATGCTGGCCGCACCGCCCGACTTCGAGGCGATGCGCCTGCGTGGCGAGTCCCGCCTCGGCCTGTTCGTCGTCGCCCGGCTGGCCGCCCGCCGCGGCGTCCACGTCGAGCTGCGCGACTGCCCGTCCGGCGGCACGATCGCGCTGGTGCTCATCCCGTCCGACCTGATCGTCGGCGAGGTCGGCGCGGTGACCGACTCCACGGACCCCGTGCAGATGCCCAAGCCGACGTTCCGGCAGCAGACCCTCGCGCAGACCGCCCTCCCGCAGACCGAGGACGTCGTGCTCGACGCCAGGTCCACCCCAGGGCTCAACGAGTTCTGGGCAGGGGGAGGAGTGGGAAACGTCCCGGACTCCCGCCGGGCGGAGGACCACGACAGCGGCAGCATCGTCGGCGTGCTGCCGATGCCCGACCGCCAGGCCGACCCGTGGCCTGCAGAAGACCCCCGCGAAGGTGAAGCGGCGCGTCAGGACACCCGGCCGGAGCTGCCTCGCCGCCGGCGGCAGCAGCACCTGGTGCCGCAGCTGGCGAACGACGACCACCGGCCCGAGCCGGACTTCGCCGAGGCGAACACCGAGGAACGGGCGGAACGAACTCGCGACGGCATGTCGGCCTTCCAGCAGGGCACCCGAACTGCCCGCCAGGCCGACGACGCCGTCGAACCGTGATCACTCCCACGACTGAAAGGGCTGTTTCCGTGGACGACGACCTGACCGGCGGGCACCCCGAGCTCAACTGGTTGCTGGACGACCTCGTCGCCAGAGTGATCGGCGCCAGGCACGCGGTGGTGCTCTCCGCGGACGGCCTGTTGCTCGCCCGCTCTCCCGAACTGTCCAAGGACGACTCGGACCACCTCTCGGCGATGGCGTCGGCGTTCCAGTCGCTCGCCAGGGGCACCGGACGGCACTTCGGCGGCGGGCAGGTCCGCCAGACCATCGTCGAGATGGAACGCGCGCACCTGTTCGTCACCGCGGCCGGGCAGGGTGCCTGCCTCGCCGTCGTCGGTGAGGAGGACGCCGACATGGGCATGATCGCCTACGAGATGAACATGCTCGTGAAGCGAGTGGGCAGCTACCTGTCGTCGGCGCCCCGAACACTCGCGTCGCCGCGCGTCCCCGGCCACCTCGGGTTGTCATGAGCTCGCGATCCTCGGACTGGTGGTACGACGAGGCGGCGGGCCCGATGGTCCGCCCCTACGCGTTGGTGAGCGGCCGGACTCGGCCGACGTGGGGCCGGCTGAACCTCGCCACCCAGGTGCGGTCGATCCGCACGTCGACGGAGACCGCCTCGCTCTCCGTCGAGCACCTGGAGATCATCAGACTGTGCCGGAAACCGCTGTCCGTGGCCGAAGTCGCCGCGTACCTGCACGCGCCGCTCGTCGTGGCGAAGGTGTTGCTGAGTGACCTGATCCAGCGTGGCGACGTCATCACCAGCGATCCGTCCCGCATGGCGACCGCGCCGGACATGAACCTACTTCAGAAGGTGCTGGATGGTGTCCGTGCAATCTGACCCGCAGAGAGAAGAACTGCTGGTCCCCTCCTCCGTCAAGATCGTCGTGGCGGGCGGGTTCGGTGTGGGCAAGACGACGCTGGTCGGCACGGTCAGCGAGATCACGCCGCTGCGGACCGAGGAACTGCTCACCGAGGCCGGCACGGAGATCGACGACCTCGCCGGCGTCGAGGGCAAGAACACCACGACGGTGGCGCTGGACTTCGGTCGCATCACGATCAACCCCGAGGTCGTGCTGTACCTCTTCGGCACGCCCGGCCAGGACCGCTTCTGGTTCATGTGGGACGAGCTGTCGTACGGCGCGATCGGCGCGGTCGTGCTGGTGGACACCCGCAGGCTCGACGGCGGTTTCGGCGCGATCGACTTCTTCGAACGCCGCGGGATCCCGTTCGTGGTGGCGGTGAACTGCTTCGAGGGCAGCTACTCCTACACCGCGGACGAGGTGCGGCACGCACTCGACGTCAGCGAGAACGTCCCGCTGGTGCTGTGCGACGCGCGCGACCGCGAGTCGTGCAAGGCGGTGCTGGCCCGCGTGATCGAGCATGCGATGAGCAAGCTCGACCACGCGGTCGCCTGAGTCAGCGCACCTGTTCCAACCGGCAGCGGAACGGTCGCAGCATGGCGGGTGCCTCGGTGAGCCGGTAACCGGGGACCTGCTCGGGGTTCTTGGCGATCCCCGCGAGCGTCTCGGCCACGTACTCCAGGTGGCTGCGGGTGTAGACGCGGCGCGGGATCGCCAGGCGCACCAGCTCGAACGGCGCGGGCGTGATCAGCTCGCCGTCCTCGGTGATCTCCCCGAGGTAGAGCGAACCCAGTTCCGCACAACGGACTCCGCCCGCGAGATACAGCTCCGACGCGAGTGCGTGACCCGTGAACCGGTGCGGCGGGATGTGCGGCAAAAGCTTGCCCGCGTTGAGGTACACGGCGTGCACGCCCGTCGGCTGCACACTGTCCACACCGGCCTGTCGCGCGCACTCGGCGAGGTACGCGGTGGCGTCCGCCCGCTCGCGCAGGTACAGCGGGTCGGTGACCTCCTTCAGGCCCTGCGCGCACATGTCGAGGTCACGGCCGGAAAGCCCGCCGTAGGTGCGGAATCCCTCGGTGGCGATCAGCAGGAGTTCGCACTGCTTGGCCAGTTCCGTGTCGTTGAGGGCCAGCAACCCTCCGATGTGGACGATGCCGTCCTTCTTCAGGCTGACGACACAGCCGTCGGCCAGCCGGAACGCCTTCTTCGCGATGTCGCGCGGGCTGTGGCCGCGGTACTTCTCTTCCCGTTGCGTGACGAGCCAGGCGTTCTCGGCGAACCTGGCCGCGTCGAGGATGAACGGAACCCCGTGCTTGCGGCACAACTTGCTGGCCTTCTTGAGGTTCGACATCGAGACGGGCTGTCCGCCGCCGCCGTTGTTGGTGATCGTCATGAGCACCAGGCCGATGTCGTCCGGTCCGCTCAACGCCTCTTCGAGGGCGACGAGGTCGATGTTGCCCTTGAACGGTTCGTCGCTGCCGAGGTCCTTGGCCTCGGGGCACGGGAGGTCCCGGACCACACCGCCAGCGATCTCCACGTTCGCGCGGGTGGTGTCGAAGTGCGTGTTGCTGATGGAGATCTGGCCGGGCTTCAGCAACGCGGTGAACAGGATCCGTTCCGCGGCACGGCCCTGGTGCACCGGGTAGATGTGCTCGAAACCGGTGAGCTCCTCGACCACCTCGCGGAACCGGAACCACGACCGCGCACCCGCGTAGGTCTCGTCGCCGCGCATGCCCGCCGCCTGCTGCTCCGCGGACAGGGCGCCCGTGCCGGAGTCGCTCAGCAGGTCGATCGTGACGTCGTCCGCGGTGAGGTTGAACTGGTTGTACCCGCCTTCGGCGTACCTGCGTTCCCGGTAGTCGCGGGTGGTGATGGGAATGGGCTCGACGACTTTGATCCGGTACGGCTCCACGGCACGCCTTTCTAACTCGACATGGCAATCGTTCGCGGCGGGGTGACGTCGTACGCCTCCGACGACAGGTACACCGTCACTCCAGGTCGAGGTTTGCCCAGCCGCAGCGAGACGTGGGCGATCAGACCAACGCCCTCGCCGAGCGGCCTGCGGACGATGCTCGCCAGCGCCAGCACGAACGGCGCCGTGTCGAGACCGCACCGGGTCATGATCGTGAGAACCCTCTCACAGGCTTCGAGGTCGTCCCGCACGTAGTCCCGGACGGGGATGTAGAGCGAGTAGCCGCTCGGCCGGGCGGCGTCGCCGGCCATGAAGTTGTAGCTGGACATCAACGGGCGCCGGGTGAACGGCCCGGTGCCACCGCCCGCCAGCTCGACGACGTCGGAGAGCAGGCCCAGATCGACGTCGGGCACCGCGGAGGCCGCCCGCAGCACGTCCTCGAGCTCGGCGTCGTCGTGCGACACGTAGGTCTTCACGCGGGCCCGCTGCTCGTCCATGAGGTCGAGAGCGAAGAAGGAGAACCGGTCGAGCCCCTCGCGCCGCAACGCGTGCTCGGCGACCGTCGGGTAGGCCGAGCCGAGGCCGAGCCGGTCCAGTGCTTCGCGGACGAGTGCGGTCGCGCCGTCCCGGCCGCGCACCTCGGGGTTGAGGTAGACCTTGATCGCGGGCGCCACGTCCGGCTGGACGATCAGCGAGTACCAGAACGCGAAGGCGCCCTGGGGATCCGCGGGCAGGAACAGGTCGCGCACCACGTCGAGCCGCCGGAGGTCCAGCTGGTGCCGCTCGGCGAGCCGGTCGAGCACCCCGAGCGCCGCGGCGAGGTTCGTCCGCCGGTCGGGCTGTTCCGCGATCGACTCCACGATCATGCGAACGGCCGGCGGTTCGTTTTGGGCCAAAGCCACCGAGAATTCAACAGGCGTATGATCGTCCGCCACATTCGACGGCCAGCGGGGAACTGCGGAAAGCGGGAGCAAACAGCCGGGACCTAATGCCTCGCCCAGCAGTTCTGTCGACATGTCTGCCGATTTTGCCAATCCGACAGCGCGCAACAGGTTGTGCAGTTGACCAACGGCGTAATCGCGTAGTGAGACCTTTGCCGCGCTCAAGATGGGGCTCTCCTGTTTGGCCGGGGAAACAGGTTGATCCCTGTCCTGTTGAGGTGGAATCGCGTCGTGAATTCTCTCAACTGGGTACCTGGCCTGGTCAAGAGCCAGTGGGGTTGCGTGCGACACTCTCGCACTGTGATCGAGGTTGCACCGCTCGGCGTATTGACTTGCCAGAAGCCTTGATGCGGACGAGTGGAATTGCGCGATTGCCCGCACGCGTGCTATGCGAGATCGCTTTCGGTTTCAAAGAGTGAGGATTGTGCGCTTAGCGGGCGCTGTGGTAAAGCGCGGGTTTGCCGATCGTTTGTCTCGGTACAAATGCAAACGGGGTGCCCGCCGTGGCGGACACCCCGTATTGGTTTGAAGACTTCTCAGCCCAGCGACTCGGCGCACTGGGCCTTGCCGGGACAGCTGCGGATCAGTCGCACGGCCGGCGGGGCCTCGATCGGAGAAGGCGGCTCGACCGCGCCGCGCGGCCACTGCAGGTGGATTGCGATCGACGACGCGTTGTTGTCGTAGTTCTTCTCCAGCAACATGCGGTCGGAGTTCACGATGTTGACGACGTCGTAGACGCCGGACCGCACATGGGTGAGATCAAGCCACTGGAAGTCGACCTCGTGCCGGTAGTCGTCGCCGGAACCGACCGAGATCCCGAACATCACGTCCAGCGCGGCCGGGTTGTGGTGCTCGCACATGTGACCGTCCAGCCTCTTCGCGAGCAGGCCCGCCGGGCTCGCCGGATCACCGGGCCGGTGGTCGAGCTCGTCGTCCAGGGTGTACCGGTCGCCGAGGCAGAAGCCGTTCTTCCGGTCGGTCACCACGGTTTCGCCGTCGGGCTTGCGCAGCTGGAAGTACTCGAACCCGAGCAGGTGCCAGTGCTCGTGCGTCTCGGCGGGCTCGTAGTAGGCGCCGGCCGGGGTGTCTCGCTGCGCCGTGTCGAACGAGCGCGGGATCGATCCGTCCACACTGGACTGGACGGCCTGGCGGACCTTCATCGTCGCCTCGCCCTGGCCGGACCGGCGGGCGTGCAGCAACAACGGGCCGTCGCCGATGTTGTCGATCGAGGTGGTGAACCGCAGGCGGACCGAGCTGATCGGGCCACCGGAGTGGACGCAGCCACCTCGGGTCTGCGAGCTGTCGCGCACCACGCACACGTCCCAGTCGCGGCACGTGAGCGGATTGCCGGAGAAGCCGCCGGGACACCCGACGGGCGCCTGCCTCAGGTCGGGCAGCAGGGGCGTCTGGTCGGCCTGGACGTGCTGGGAGGAAACGAGGTTGACCGCGGTGACCGCCAGGGCTGCGATCACCGCGCCGATTCTGCTGACCATGCCGTGTGCTCCTGAGTCGATGATCTCCTGATGTCGTGCAGGAGGCGGTCCGTCACGGAGTTCGCGAGCTCGACGCTCGAGTTCCAGCTCGTGACGTTCGGATAGACGTGGGCCGTGGTGGCGAGCAGCAGCCGGGTGCCGGGCACCTCGACGGCGGGCCGCTGGGTCAGGTAGCCGAGCGGGTACACCGGTTCCACGAAGGGCGCCTTGAACAGGCGGACCTCGTCGACGTCCTCGCGCGACAGTCCCTTGTGGAGGCTCAGCAGCTGGTCGGTCCACCTTGCCGCGATCGCGTCGTCGTCCTCGCGGTACAGCGGGGACTCGCGATCGGTGTAGTGCATGACGTACACGAGGTGCCGGCCGCCGTACTGCTCGGTGCCGGTGAGCGCGGACATCTCGATCACGCCGTCGAACTCGGTGCCCGACCGCAGCACCGGTGCCCAGTAGTGGCCCGACAACGGCTTGCGCAGGAAGAACAACGCGTTGACGACACCCTGGTACGGCAGCCGCACGTCGGGCAGCCGCGGCGCCAGGTCGGCGTCCGCGATGCCCCGCAACGCCGGCAGCGGGACCGTGGAGACCACGTGGTCCGCCTCGATCGTCTCGCCGTCGGGCAAGGTGACGAGCGCGCGGTCCGGCCCGGCTTCCAGCAGTCGCACGGGCGTGGAGGTCCGCACCTCGCCGCCGGCCGCCTCGATGGACGCGCGCAGGGCGTCGATGACGCTCTTGTAGCCGCCGCTGGGATAACCGCGGACGGACTTGTTGCTCTCCCGGCCGAGCCGCTCCCAGAGGTACAGGGCCGGCACGTCACCGAACGCCGAGCCGAACTTGGCGCCGAACATCGGGGCGAGCAGCAGGCTCCAGACCTTGTCGCCGTACAGGCCGCGCAGCCAGTCCTCGGTGCGCATCAGGTCGAGGTCCTTGCCCTTGCCGAGCCTGCGCAGCAGCACCGAGATCACGCCGAACCTGATCCGGTTGACGAGGCTCAGCGGCCGGAACCGCAGCAGGTCCAGCGCGGAGTTGAACGGGCGGTGGACGCCGTCGACGATCATGCCCATCTTCGTGGGCCGCCAGTCGACGCTCTCGCGCACGCCGACCTCGTCCAGCAGGGCGAGCAGGGCCGAGTCGGTCGGCATCACGCAGTGGTAGAAGCGTTCCACCGAGCGGCCCCGCGACTCGAAGAACGTGCCGAGGCCACCGAGCTGGTCACTGGCTTCGAGCAGCGTCACTGCCACGCCGTCGCGGGCGAGCCGGTGCGCGGTCGCGAGGCCGCAGATGCCGCCGCCGACGACGACCACGCGGGCGGGGACGCGGGGCGCCATCAGAGCTTCCGGAACGGGACGGGCGCGAGCCGGTCACGCGTGAGCAGGAGCAGGTACTGCACGAGCGTGCGGCCGAGCCGGAGCTTGCTGGGGCTGGGCTTGCGGTCGTAGCGCAGCTTCAGCGGGATCTCGGTGACCACGGGCGCGCAGTGCCGGAGCTTCATCAGGAGCTCCACCATGCAGGCGAACCCGCGTTCCTCGACCAGTCGCTCGCCCCAGTGCGCGGTGGCCCGGTTCAGCAGGCTCACCCGGTAGGCGCGGAACCCGCTGGTGAAGTCCTGGACGCCCTCGAACCGCACGATCTTGCTGAACACGAGGGTCGCGCCGCGGGAGAGCACCCGGCGCCAGCGCGGCGCCGTCGAGTCGTCGCCGCCCTCGACGAACCGGGAGCAGATCACGACGTCGGCGCCGTTCGAGATCTCCTTGAGCAGCGCGGGGATCACGCCGGGGTCGTGCGTGTCGTCGGCGTCCATGACGATCACGACGTGGTCGGGCGCGGCCTCGGCGAGCACCGCCCGCAGTCCTGATTGGACGGCCTGCCCGAGCCCGAGGTTCACCGGGTGGCGCACCAGCCGGACGTCGAGTCCCCGCACCCCGGCCACGCAGTCGGCGGTGCCGTCGGACGAGCCGTCGTCGATCACCCAGACCGTGATCCGGTCGGCGATCTCGACGTCGGCGATGCGCCGCAGCAACGGCGGGAGCGCCGCCGCCTCGTTGTAGGCGGGGAGGACGACGTGGATGTCGCCGCACGTGCGGATTTCGTTCTGCACGGCGGCGGTCGTGGCCCCGGCCGAATGCCGGATGCCGTGCTCGTCGACTCTCACTCAATACCCCCCACTTCGGTGGCACACGGTTGGTGGGGGGAATTATTGACACGGCGTGCTAAAGCTTTGAGGCGGCCCTGGCGAGTTCAGGGCGGGAATGACGTCGAAACCTCACCAACCGCGTTCGTCTGGAACACCAAAGGGGGAAGCTTGATACCTGAAACGGTGATTTCACATCTCAAGTTCACTCTTTCGAGTAGTTCCGCAGCAAAAACTCCTTCGATCGGATGATCTTCTAATGAGGCGATTCTCGGCGGTGGCCGTTCAGACCGCACCAGTGCCGGCGGACGACGTGCAGGAGGTCGACCGCCGGCGACCGCCGCCGCGCCGCGGCGGACCAGAGCGCCGCCGGGCCAGGGACCTGCTCAGCCGGGTGAACGCGGTCGCGGTGCTGCTCGTCCTCGTCGACAGCGGCACGCTGGCGGCGGTGTGCCTGGACCGCCGGATCGGGTGGGCGTGGGGCGGGGCGATCGCCGTGACCGTGCTCACGATCAGGGCGGCCTGGCGGGTCTATCGCCGGCGCCTGTGGCTGTCGTGGCTGCAGGACCTGCCCCGGTCCGCGGCGAGCTCGGCATTGGCCTTCGCGCTGCTCACCGGCATCGGCCTGATCAGCGGCGCGCCCCCGCGGGAGGTCGTCGCCGTGCAGTGGGCGATGATCGCGTTCGCGCTGGTCATCGAGCCGATCAGGTGGTGCGTGTTCGCGTTCGGCCGGTGGTGCAGGCGGCGGTTCGACCGCTGCGACCGCACGATCATCGTGGGCGCGGGCGAGGTCGGCGTGAACCTCGCCAGGACGATGCTGGAGCACCCCCAGTTCGGCCTGCGGCCTGTCGCGTTCGCCGACTCCGGTCCCGATCCCGACCGGCACGCGCCGGGCCTGGAGGTCATCGACGGGGACCTGGCCGAAGCGATCGTCCGGCTGCGGGCGGGCACTGTCGTGCTCGCGTTCTCGCACACCCGCGACTCACCGCTGGTGGACGCGGCCATCACCGCCCACCGGCTGGGCTGCTCGACGCTCGTCGTGCCCCGCATGTACGAGCTGCACCCCGACGGCCCCGGCATCGAACGGCTGCGCAGCTACCCGCTGATGCGCCTGGGCACCGCGCCGACCAGCAGGCCCACCTGGTGGATCAAGCGCGCGGCGGACCTGCTGCTGGCGGCGATCGCCCTGGTCGTGTTGTCGCCGGTCATCGGCCTGTGCGCGCTCGCCGTGCTGGTCGAGAGCGGCCGGCCGCTGTTCTTCCGGCAGGTCCGCGTCGGCATGAACGGCCGCACGTTCGTCCTGTACAAGATCCGCAGCGTCCGGCAGTCCGGTGAGGACGACTCGCAGGTCAAGTGGTCGGTCGTGGGTGATTCCCGGGTCGGCCCGGTCGGCCGGTTCCTGCGCAGGACGTCATTGGACGAGCTGCCCCAGTTGTGGAACGTCCTGCGCGGCGACATGTGCGTGGTCGGGCCGCGGCCGGAGCGTCCGGGTTTCGTTCGCGAGTTCTCGGCCATTCACGAGCTATATTGGGCTCGCCATCGCGTTCCGACCGGCCTGACGGGGCTCGCTCAGGTGCACGGGTTGCGCGGTGACACCTCAATCGCAGACAGGTCTCGATATGACAACTACTACATCGCGAATTGGTCGTTGTGGCTTGACCTGAGGATTCTACTGATGACAGCGGGTGAGTTGTGTTGCCGCAGAAATCGTTGATCCGTCGATTCACCGGTGTTGTTCTCGTGCTCGCCACGAGCGCCGCCTGCACGGTCAGCGCGGCCACCGAACCGATCATCAACGGGCCGGCGCCGAGACCTCTCGCGCCGTGCGCGTGGTGGTACGGCATCGGCGACTCGCCCGCGCCGTGGGAGATCAGGTCCGCCGCCGAGCACTACGACGTCGTGGTGCTCAACGCGTGGGAGACCGCGGCCATGCGCAAGATCCACGAGCTGAACCGCAACGTGAAGGTCCTGGTGTACAAGGACTTCTCCAGCGCCAGGAACTACTCGGGGGCCATCGAGGGTGGTCGTGACGCGAAGTACCTGCCCACCGGGGTCGGCTTCTTCGCGACCGAACAGGCGCACCCCGAGTGGTTCGCCCAGGACACCGCCGCGAAGCGCATCGAGTGGACCGGCTACCCGAAGCACTGGCAGATGGCCGTGTGGGACAAGACCTACCAGCAGGCGTGGACGGACGCGGTCGTCGGCGAGGTGGTCCGCGAGGGCTGGGACGGGGTGCTGGCGGACAACGACTTCAGCTCGCTGAAGTACTACTCGCCGGCCCTGCTCAAGGGCACCGCCGACGCCGCGGCGACCGACAGGTTGCTGCGGGAGGGTCTCGACGGCCTGCTCGAACTGGCCGGTGCCGCCCTGGAGAAGTCCGGGAAGATGCTGGTGCCCAACGTGTCGGAGTCCCAGCTGACGCCCGGCCGGTGGTCGGCGCACTCCCGGTACGCGGGCGCGATGGAGGAGAACTTCGGTCTGCGCGGCGACGACGGCACCGGCGAGCTGATCACGTTCAACGGCAACCAGTTCAAGGAGCAGCGCGCCCAGGCCGCGCTCGGCGAGTCCTGGTTGCTGCTCATCACGCACACGAAGTCGGACCAGGAGGAACGCGTCGGATACGCGTCCGCCGCGCTCCTCGCGAGCCCGCACACGTGCTGGACCAGGGCGAACCCCGACTACAAGAGCCCGTACTGGTCGCTCTACCAGGACGCGAGACTCGGTGAGGCCCGCGAGACGGCCAACCGCATGCCATCCGGGGTGTGGACGCGGCTCTTCACCGGCGGCTGGGTGGCCGTGAACCCGACGAAGGAGGCCGTGCGGCTGACTCCTCCGGCGGGCCTGTTCACGATGCAGGGCGAGGCGGCCCCGACGGAGCTGAACCTCCCGCCCGCGGACGCCGCGGTGCTGGTCAGTTCACAGCGGCGGTGAGCTTGCGGTACAGGTCGAGGTGACGCCGTGCGCACACCTCGGCCGTGAACCGCTCGCGGGCCCGCATCGCCAGCCTCTCGCCTGTTCCGGCGGGATCGGGATCGGCGAACAGGTCGCGCAGCTTCGTGGCGAGCGCGGCCACGTCGCCGGGGCGCGGGCAGTCGGTACCGGGAATGCCCAGCATGTCGGCCACGCCACCGGTGTCGGTCGCCACCACGGGTTTGCCCGCCGCCATGGCTTCCGCGACCACGAGCGGCTGTTGTTCCATTGTGGACGGCAGCACCAGCGCGTCGTGTTCCAGCAGCAGCTCGGGAACGTCGGTCCGGAAGCCGGCGAAGTTCACCCGGCTCGCGAGGCCCCTGCGGACCGCCCGGCCTTCCGCCTGCGTCCTCTGTGGACCATCGCCGACGACGGTGAGCGTCGCGTCCTCCGGCATCGTGGACTCCAGCGCGTCCAGCAGGGTCAGCAAGCCCTTGCGTTCGACGAGCAGGCCCACGAACACCAGCTTGCGCACCGGACCGGCGGGTGGACTCGCCGCGCCGACGTCGACGCAGTTGTCGATGTGGGTCATGCGGTGTGGCGGCACGTACAGCCGTTCGCGCAGGAACCGGCCCATCTCCCTGGCGGGTACCACGGTCCGGTGCACAACTCGGGCAACGGCGGCGTCGGCGGCGAGCACGGCCCGTGTGTAGGCGGGCGGCGGTTCCGCGCCTCGCACGTTGCGGAACCACTGCTCGCCCACGTCGTCCGGCACGCCGTGGTAGGTGTGCGCGATCTTCGTGCCGGTGGTGGCGAGAGCGGCGCTCACCAGCCCGGCCCTGCGGTCCTGGGCGTGCACGACGTCCGGCCGCCACGCTTTGAGCGCCGCGCGTGCCTGTCGTGCGGCGCGCATGTCTCCCTTGCGGGGGACGAGGATCTCCTCCAGGTACGGGTCGATCAGCTCGGCACCGCGCCGGGGCCGGGGGCCGAACACGCGCACTTCGGCGTCGCCGGACTTGGCGAGCGCGGCGGCCAGGCGCACCGTGACGTCCACCGGCCCGCCGCTGTCCTGGGTGAGCAGGTAGGCGATCCGTGTCATCGTCGTCCTTCCGTGGAGACCAGCTTTTCGGTGAGCGTCACGATCTGACTGGTCATGCGGTCGCGGTCGAACAGGGTCTCGGCCCTCACGCGCCCGCGTTTGCCTTCCGCGGCCGCGAGTTCGGGGTCCGCGAGCCTGATCGCAATCGCTTGCGCCAGGGCTTTCGTGTCGTTCTCGGGGACCACCTCGCCCGCGTCCCCCAGGCTTTGCTCGACGCCTTCCACGTCGAACGCGACGACTGAGCGTCCGCAGGCCATGGCTTCCAGCGGCACCAACGCCATGCCTTCGGCGCGTGAGGGCAGGACCACGACGTCCGCTCGTTCGTAGAAGTCGGACACCTGGTCGCTGTGTCCGTGCCAGTGCACCTGTGGGTGGTTGACGGCTTTGAGCGTTGCGGCCATCGGGCCGTCGCCGACGATCAGGAGCCGGGCGTCCGGAACCCTCTCGAGCACCTGGGGCCAGGCTTGGAGCAGCAGGTCCTGGCCTTTCTGGTGGGCCACCCGGCCGACGCACACCGCTGTGGGTGTGTCGTCGGCTTTGGGTTCCGGGTGGAGCCGTTGGGTGTCGACGCCGTTGCAGACGACTTCCGCTGGTGCTGTTACTCCCGCGGTGCGGCCTGCTGCCAGTTCGTCGTCGCTCACGCACACGAGCAGGTGGGTCCAGCGGGAGGCCAGTGCTTCCCAACGTCGGCAGGCGCGGCTCAGCAGGCCTTCTGCGATGCGGAACGACCACAGGTGCGGTTGGAAGAGCGTCGGCGTCCTGCCGCGGGTGACGAGCCTGCCCAGTCCGGCCTTGGAGCTGTGCAGGTGCACGAGGTCCGGGTCGAGCCGCTGGAGTGTTTTGCGCAGAGACAGGAGTTCTAGTGCCGTGCGGGGGCCGGGGGAGCGGGTCGCGTGCCACGGGTGGACCGGGATTCCGGCCTTCTGTGCCTGGTGGGTCAGCCAGCCCGGTGGACACGCGATGCTGACGTCCCAGCCTCGTCGTTGCTGGGCCTTGGCCAGTTCCAGGACCACGACGGCGACTCCGGCCTCGACCGGTTGCGTCACGTGGACGATCTTCACGTGCGCTCCTTCAGTCCGATGAGGACGGTGCGGTTGGCCGGCAGGGCGATCGCGCAGTACGCGGCGAGCAGCAGCAGGCCGGTGGCGGCGAGGCCGGCGACGCCGGTGGGGTCCGGCAGGAACGTGCTGAGGCCGAAGCAGAGAAGGGCTCCGGCCGCGACGTTCGCCACCGTGCGGGCGAGGCGGGGGAGGGGGAACGCGAGGCCGTTGCGGGCCAGCACCAGCCAGGTCACCGGGACCAGCAGCCACACGACGACCAGCTGGGTGGTGGCGACCGCTTCGGCGCCGTGCCGGGTGGTGAACGCCAGTGCGGTCAACAGCGTGACGAGGTGGGCTGCTTCGAGGGCGAGGTACTGGCGCGCGTGCCCGGCGGCCCTGATCACCTGGTACCAGACGTGCAGCAGGCTCAGCCCGAGGCCGTAGCCGCACAACAGGACCAGCGTCTTCGTGGCCGAGGCCCACTGCTCGCCGAGGATCGTGATGCCGTCGGAAAGCAGCGCGACGGTGACGTACAGGCCACCGGTGATCACCAGAGTGGCCACGGTGAAGCGGTGCGACGGGAGTTCGCCGCGGCGTCCGTTGCGGATGAGGTCGGCGCAGATCGGGAACAACACGCCGCCCAGCACGACCGCGACCATGATGTACGGCACCCAGGCGATCCGGAACGCGAGTGAGTACCCGCCGACCGCTTCAGGCCCGAGCACGTGCCCGATCGCGAGGTAGTCGACGTTGATCAGCAGGACCGCGATCAGCGCACCGGGTCCGACCACCGCGATCCACCGCGATGCTTCCGCCGCGGCCTCTTTGTCCCAGGTGGGGCGAATCCGTGCTCCTGCAACGGCGGCGAGGACCGGTTGTGCCACGGCTGTGCAGAGGAGGCCCAGGACGAGTGCCGTGGGGCCTGTTCCGGTGGCGGCGAGCGACACGGTGGTGATGGCTCCCAGCAGCATGCCGCCCGCGTCCGGCAACATCCGCCGCCGGAAGTCGAGGTTGCGGTGCATCAACGCCATCTGCACCCCACCCGCCGCGGTGAACGGCAACGTGAGCGCGGCGAGCCGCAACATCTGGGCCGCCTCGGGCGCGCCGAGGGCTGTGGTGATCGGGTTCGCGGCGGCGATCACCACGACGGCGATCGCCGTTCCGGCCGCGATGCTCATCGTGAGCACGGTCCCCGCCGTCCTGGCCGGGTCCAGCGCGGTGCGGCTGACGATGTCGTACACGCCCATCGCCTGAACGACCTGGCCGATGTTGACGACCGACACCACGAGCGCCACCGCACCGAGGTCGGCCTCGGTGAGGAACAGCGCGAGCGCCAGCGTCACGACGATCTGACTGCTCTTGCTGACCAGGTTGACCGCGAAGAGCCACAGCGAGCCCCGCACCGCCACGTCGGTCATGCGGTGCGCCGGGTGAGCTTTGCCGCGAACACCGCCAGCACCACCCAGGCCGCGACAACGGCCACCCCGTCCACCGTGACCGCGGCCCGCGCGCCGAGCAGGCCTTTCACCGCCGTGTCAACGAAGTGCAGATGCGCGAACGGAACCACGACCAGCAGCGCCGCGACCGCAGCCCACCGCCAGTGGTTCTCCTTCCGCTTGTGCCAGCACACGACCGCGAGTGCCATCAGGGCCGGAACCGCGATCAGCACGTCGCCCGGCTGATGCACGAGCGCGACCACGATGCCCAGGCACGTCAGCACGTCCGCCGCCGCGGACCCTTCCTCGTGCCGGTCGAGCCGGCGGGCGAGGACGGCGGTGACCGCCAGAACCCCGCACAACGCCAGGAGTTCCGCCGCAGGTGGCAACCATCCGGTGGTGCGGAAGAACACGGCCGGCAGGTCCACGCGTTGCGCCGTCATCGAGTCGACCGCGCCGTACCCGGTGTGGCTGGCGTGGGCGAGGTTGCGGGAGATGACGTCGAGGAACTCGCCGATCCCACCACCGCGCACGACCAGCAGCGCGGCCACCGGCAAGCTCGCCGCCGCGGCGATCCCGGTGCCCATGAGCGCGACCTTCCGGTCACCGCGCACGAACATCAGCAACGCCAGCGGCAACCCGAACTGGGGCTTCAGCCACGCCAGCGCCAGCGCCACCGACGCCCAGCCGGGGTTCCTGGTGCGCAACAACAACGCACCGGCCGCCCCGACCGCGATCAACGGGTTGACCTGGCCGACGTACATCTGGGCCTTGCCGACCTGACTGGTGACCAGCAGCGTGCTGATCACGACGGTTCCGGCGATCAGCGGGAGGCGGGCTCCGGCCGAGGCCATGACGGCGAGACCGATGAGCAGCACCAGGCAGGCCAGCGCGAACGCCACCGCGCCGACCCGGTAGTCGGGCAGCGCGAACGGCAGGTGCAGCACCAGGTGGTAGGGCTGATAGAGGTTGAAGTTCTGGCGCACTGGCCAATGCGCGAACATCACGGCGGGGTCGTAGGGGTTGCCGCCGTTGAGGAGCTCGCGGATGGGGAAGTACAGCGCGTCGCGGAAGTCCTGCATGCGCTCTTCCGGCAGGTTCGCCGCGGTGGGGATCGGGACTTCCCAGGACGGCTTCAGCGCACGGACGGCGCTCACGGTGCCGGCCAGGGCGACCAGGGCGACGAGGACCTTCTTGCCGAGGCTCGCGCGGTTGGTCAGCAGATCGGCGGGCTTGGTCGCGGTCATGCCAGCACCACCGCCACGACCACCGAGGACGCGGGCAGCACCGCGAGAGCCGTCGCGAGGTCGTTGCGCCGGCCACGGTCGTTCGCCGCCACCGCGATCACGGCCGTGCCGTCCGCGGGTTCGGAAGCCTTGTCCGGCAACGTCCGCGCCAACTCCTCTGCGCGTTCGGCCAACTCCGGGCTGACGGCCAGCACCCGCACCGGACGTGCGGCCGCCGCGCACAACGTCGTGAGCCGATCCATCAGGTCCGGGTCGTCGTCCTGCGCCACCACTACGGGGTGGGCGATGCCCGCGGTGGCGAGGACGCCGCGGACGGGGTTGCCGCTCAGGCGCCGCAGAGCCGCGACGGCGACACCGGCTATCACGGCGGCCACCAGTGCCAGTCCGGAGGCCAGGCGCCAGTCCGGCGACACGGAGGTGGTCTCTGGCTGGGGGTCGACCAGGCGGAACCGGGCGGCGGGTGCCAGCAGGTCGGCGTCGATCACGGCTTTGGCCACGGCGGAGACCGCCGCGGCGGCGTGGTCGGCCGTGTCGGCGCGCACGGAGATGCGGGCCACGCCGGACGCGGGGACGAGTTCGACCGCGATGGCGTCGGACAGCCGGGCAGGCGTGGTACCGGCCGCGCGGGACGCGATGTCGAGGACCGAGGGGCTGCGGACCAGCTGGACCACGGCGGGCGTGGCCAGTGAGGTGACCTCGCCGAACTGGCCGCTGTCCGGTGTGGACGGTGTGGCGAGCAGGGCCAGCCTGCCCTCGCTCTCGCCGCCGCGCAGGGAGACCGCCAGCAGCACGAGCGCGCCCACCGCGACGGCGGCCAGCACCCCTTCCAGAACGGCTCTGGGAACCTTCATCGTCCCTCCAGGACGGTGCGGAGAAGTTCGTCGTAGGACTTCATCAACGTGTGAGCGTCGGTCGAGCCGTCGCGCGAGGTGGCCACCGCGCGGGCGACCGGGGAGTGGAGCAGGTCGCGCAACGCCTTCGCGGTCGAGGCGGGGTCCCGGCGTGGCACCAGCACTCCGCCGCCGCCGGACAGGACCTCGCGCACTCCGTCCACATCGGACGCGACGATCGGGCGGCCGGCGGCCAGCGACTCGAGCAGCGCGATCGGCATGCCCTCCCAGTCGCTGGTCAGGACGGTGACGTCGGCGGCCTCCAGCAGGTCGCGGACGTCGGTGCGGGTGCCCAGGAACCGGACGCGACCGTCGGCCCGCCCCTCGAGCGCCGCCCGCAGGCTGCCGTCGCCGGCCAGCCACAGCTCGGCGTCGCCGGGGACCTTCGCCCACGCGTCCAGCAGCACGTCGTGGCGCTTCTGCGGTTCCAGCCGGGCCGGGCAGAGCGCGACCGGCACGTCCAACGGAGTTCCGAGGGACCTCCGCACGGTCTCCCGATCCACCTGGGGCAGCGTGGGGATGACCGCGTTGGGGATCACCACCACGGAGTCCAGCCCGGCGTCGAGCAACCGTGAGGCCGAAGCCGAAGCGACGGCGACAACGCAGGAAGACACGCGCCGCAGAACCCGCACGGCACCGGGTACGTCAGCCTCGGCGACACCGTGGAAGACCGTCACCAGAGGCCTGCGAGGAGCCGCGATCCGGGCGACCAGGCTCGCGGACACGTTGTGCGCCAGCACGACGTCCGGCCGGAACCGGCGCACGGCGCCCCGAGTCGCCAACGCCGCCCGCAGGACACCCACGGGAGACCTGCGCGCGAGAGGCACGTCGAACACGGGCACACCGTTGGCGCGCAACGCATCGGCGCGGAAGCCGCCGCCGCTCGCGACCGCGGACTCCCAGCCGACGTCGGAGCCCGCCGAGGCCATGCCGGCCACGAGCGCCTCCGCACCGCCCGCGCCCATCTCGCTGATCACGTGGAGAACGCGCATCGACTCTCCTTCTGCGACGATTTCTGCGATGAGTTCCGGGCCCGCACTTCGATCGCGACCGCGATGGCGACGAGCGACCACAGGGGCAGGTAGTACTGCTCGGACAGGAAGATCGACGCGACCAGCACGGCGATCAGCGCCGCCTGCACGGCCACCGCCTCCCGCCGGTCCGCCACGATCCGCGACGCCCGCTCACTCGCGACGAAACCGACCGCGATCAACCCGATCAGCAGCGCGAAACCGGGCAGCCCCAGCTCCGCGGCCACTTCGAGGAACAGGTTGTGCGCCACCGGGGTCTGTTCGTCGATCTCCGCGTTGTGCGACGCCGCCGCGTACTCCTGGCGGAACCCTCCGGGGCCGACGCCGAGCACCGGCGCGTCGGTCAACATCCGCGCGGCCGCCTGCCAGCGCAGCATCCTGGTGTCGGCGTTGGTCCCGGCGATGTGGCTCTTCTCCTGGAACGCGCGCGACAGTTCCGCCTGCGCCACCCCGGCGAACACCAGTGCCGCCAGCCCCGTCACCGCCGCGGTGACGACCACCGCGCGGACCGGCAGGGCGCGGCGCACGATCAGCCACACCAGCGCGCAGGCCAGCGCGATGCCGCCGCCGCGGGAGAAGGTCGCCGCCGTGCCCGCCACCAGCACCGCGCCCAGCAACAACAACACGATCCGCGACCGGCCCCGAGCCGGCAGCGCGACCAGCAGCGGCAGCGCGCCCACGAGGAAGAACGCCAGGTCGTTGGGATCTTCCAGCGGACCGGTCGCGCGCAGCTCACCGCCGAAGAGACTGACCAGCCCACCGGCCGCCGCCACGACCGCACCGGCGACGCACGCGGCGAGCAGCGCCCGCACCGGCACCTCCCGCGCGGCCACGTCGGCGAGCACCACCGTGATCACCAGGAACGGCACCCACCGCACCAGGTATTCGACGGTGAACGGCTCGGCCACGTGCACCGCGGAGGTGGTCAGCAGCACCACCGCCAGCAAGGCCAGCAACAGGTGCAGCGGATGCGGCGCGGGCAACCGCCGGTGCCGGACCAGCGAGATCACCCACACGCCGATCAACGCCGCGGGCACGGCCTTGGCCAGTTGCCCGTGCACCTCCAGCAGATAACCCTCCAGCGGGGCCAGCGCCACCGTCGCGCAGGCGAGGACCCGCAGCAGGAAGGTCAGCCACATGCGACCGGATCCCGTTCGCGCAGCCCGGAAATCGCGGCACGGGCGACGTGCTCGCCGGTACCGACCACGTCGAAGTGCTTGCGCAGCAACGACAACACCCAGTCCAGCAACGCGACCTTCTCGTGACCGGGCACCGCCATGCCGGGGAAGAACTCCATGCCGGGCGCCTCCGCGGCCGAGAGCACGTCGGTCGGATGCAGCAGCAGCGACGGGGACACGTTCCTGATCAGGCACAACCGCAGCGCCGTGCGGAAGTACCCGCGAGCGAGCGCGGGTGAGATCTGGTGCAGCTGCAACAGGTACGCGCCGTGGATCGGGATCCTCAGCAACGGCATCGTGGTCACCGGCAGCTCGACCAACCCGTTGTCACGCCAGCGGTACGCGGTGTTCGGCGCTCGAACGCGACCGAAACCACCGAACAGGTCCTTGCCGCCGTCGGTCGAGCCCGCGGTCCGGTTGTGGTACGCGCGAGCCAGCGGCCCGATCCAGGTCGGCAACACGCTCGCGTCGTAGCGATACCCGCGCCGGCTCAACACGTCCAGCAGCTGCGGCGTGACGCTGTAACCAGGGCCGCGGAACCCGACGGGGCGCGGCGCTCCGGCCGCGACGATCGCCTCCTCCGCGCGCACGACCTCGGCTTCGAGTTCGGTGTCCGAGTAGCGGTGCAGCCACGGCTCGTGCCGGAACGAGTGGTTGGCCACCTCGTGCCCGGCCGCGGTGATCGCCGCGACGGCCGCGGCGCCGTCGTCCCGTTCGGCATCCGCACCGACGACGAAAACCGTTGTGGTCAAGCGTTGCTCGCCGAAGACGTCCAGCAACCGGGGCACCGCGGAGGGCAGGAAGCTGGGCCGGTGCTCCCAACGCGGGTCACCGTGGGTCTTGAGGTACGCCCAGAGGTTGTCGAGGTCCAGCGACACACTGGCAACGGGCTTCATCGCTCGCTGCCCACCAGCGCGGGAGCGGGCCGGGACACGGATCCGAGCACCAGCACACCGGTCACGACCAGCAGCACGCCCAGCCCGACCCACCACTCGCGTCCCGGCGCGATCCGGTCACCCATCAGCGCGAGACCGGCGACGGAGCTGATCACCACCGTGGTCGCGTCCATCGACGCCACCGCGGACGTCGCCGAACCACGCTGCAACGCCGTGGCCAGGCACGCCTGCCCGACGAACGCGGCGATCACCATCACCCAGGTCAGCGGGTGCAGCACCAGTTCCAGCAACGGCTTGCCGGCCACCGTCCTCGCGGCCACCGCGACCACGGCGTAGGCGATGCCCGCCAGCACCGGGATCGCGACCTTCGGCAGCACCTTCGTCAGCGGGAGAACCGCCAGCGTCAGCAGCCCGAGCACGATCACCGCGGGGAGCAAAGGAAGTTCGTGAGCCGTCGACGGCGCCGCGGCACCCGTCAGCAACAGCAGACCGCACGCCATCAACACCAGCACCGCGATCTCGACGCGCCGGATCCGCCAGCCGAGCAGCAGCACGCCGATCACCGCCGCCACCCCGACCGCGCACGACGACCCGGCCTGCACCAGGTAGAGCGGCAGGGACTCACGAGCGAGGAACGCGAACAGGAATCCACCGACCTGACCGGTGAAACCCAGCAGGTACAACCGATCCGTGGCCAGCCGGGCGAGCAGCCCCACGCCGGTGCCCGGACGTTCCTCGGCCCTGCGCGCGGCGATGGTCTGGGCGACTATCCCCAGCCCGTAAAGGACAGTCGACACCGCAAGAGCCAGATGACCGGACATGGGCGGGACAGTACGACACGCCTGTACCGCAACACTTTCGAGCGATAGCCCAAGCAACGCTTTCGAGTGAATGACGCGGGCGCGGCGGGATCGATGAAGTACCTTGCGGCCGTGCGGGAAACGAACACCGTGACGATCGTGTGCGGCACCAGGCCCGAGCTGATCAAGCTGGCACCCCTGATCGACCACTTCGGCAGCGCGTGCACCATGATCTACACCGGTCAGCACTACGACCGCTCGATGTACTCGCTCATCCGCCGTGATGTGCCGGAACCGGGCGCCTTCCACGAACTGGAACTCGGCGGCCTGCGCCGCGGCGACCAACTGGGCCGCGCGGTCTCGGCGATCGACGGCGTGTTCGCCCTGCAACGCCCGGCAGCCGTCATCGTGCAGGGCGACACGACCTCGGCGCTCGCCGGCGCGTTGGCCGCCAACGCCTGCGACGTGCCGCTGGTGCACGTGGAAGCCGGCTTGCGCAGCTACGACCGCGCGATGCCAGAAGAACACAACCGCGTGCTCATCGACCACCTCTCCGACCTGTGCTGCGCGCCGACGTCGTTGAACCGCCACAACCTTCTCGCGGAAGGCGTGGCGGACGGCCGCATCGTCGTCACCGGCAACACCGTCGTGGAAGCGCTCGCCCACGCTCTGCCCAGCCAGGACGAGGAAGACGCGGCCCTGGCCGACCTGGGCCTGAAGCGCGACCGCTACGTGCTGGCCACCATCCACCGCCCGGAGAACGTCGACGACGCGCACAACCTCTCCACGATCCTGCGCGAACTCGGCGAGTTGCCGCTCCCCGTCGTGCTGCCCCTGCACCCGCGAACCGCGCAGCGCGTCTCGGCGTTCGGCCTCGAAGGTCTGCTGCACGGCCTGCAGGTGATCGAACCTCAGCCTTACCGGACGTTCCTGGCGCTGGCACACGGTTCCGCGGTGATCGTGTCGGACTCCGGCGGCATCCAGGAAGAGGTGAGCGTGCTCAAGCGGCCCGTGGTCGTGGTCCGGCGCAGCACCGAACGGCCGGAGATCGAGGGCACGTTCGGGACGCTCGTGCCTCCCGGCCCTGGCGTGGGCAGCGCGGTGATGCCGTGGCTGGACGACGTGGAGGGCCACCGGGCCGCACTGCGGGAGATCGCTTCGCCCTACGGCACGGGCTCGCCTTCGGCACAGATCGCGGACGCGGTGCGCGCGCTGATCGGCCGCGTCGGCGAACTCGTCTGATCAGTGCCTTCCCGCTGCCGGACCGGATCCCCGGACGCTGTTCAGAGCTTCCTCGAACTGCGTGATGAGCGGGTTGTTCTTGCCGAGGCTGTTGCGCATGCGGACGAGCATCCGGAGCAACATGAATCCGGCCCGCTGCGGATTCCCCGCTGACGCGGTCCACAGCGCCAGCGGCACCTGGGACATGAGTGTGACCTTGTCGTACGTGCCGCGCTGAGTGGTGAGCTGGCCGACGACGAAGGCGTGGAGGTCGCGCGCGGCGGCCGGGTGACCGGTTCTGCCCAGTGTTTCGGCGTACTCGCCCAGATACTGCATGGTGCGCTGGTCCTGTCCGCCGAATTCGGCGTTGGCGATGGTCAGCACTTCTTCGTGGATCCGCATTGCCTCGTCGAACTGATCGAGTTGCGCCAGGGCGAGTGCCAGACGACTGCGAGCCTGCAGCGTGAGCTCGTGGTCGGGGCCGAGCACACGCGTGCGCAGGGGAACCAGTTCCTCGAGGAGCCGGCGGCCTCGTTCGAACTGACCCAGTTTGAGAAGTGCGGTGGCCAGATCGTGTTGCGTGGTCAAGGTGTCGGGGTGGTCGGCACCTAACACGGTCGTCTGCGCTTCCACCAGGTCCAGCAGGACCTTGTGGGCCTGTGCCGGGGTGAAGAGGTAGGACCAGTGCGCCACGCCGTACCGCGCTCGGAGCACGCGTTCGTCATCGGGCCCGACCACCGGGGACAGGTCGTGGATCAGCGTTTTCAACATCGTGACCGCGGCGTGCAGGTCGCCCCCGTCCCCGTGCAGGAACGCGCCCTTGTAGCGCATTTCGAACGTCCGCGGATCGGTGGGGAGGTGGCTGCTCGCGGTCAGCGCGTGGCTGCGGACCTGCTTCCAGGAGTCCATCTTCCGCATGTCGAGGGGAATCTCCGGCAACGCGGACGTGATGAGTTCGCAGGCTCGGGCGGCGTGCTCGGCGTTGTCACCCAGCTGGTGTCTGGTGACGGCCTGGATGAGGCGGTGGACCGTGCAGGTGTCGTTGGCGCCGTGGGTGACGAGGCTGTGGGACAGCAGTTCGCCGACGGCTTGTCTTAGGGCGAGCTCGTCGTCCATCAACGGGTGCAGGACCGAGATCGGGATCGAGTCCGGGGCGAAGTAGGCGATCGTGTTGAGGATCAGCCTTGCGCGCGGGGAGATCTTCTCGATGGCCAGGAGCCAGGTGGTGGCGACGGTGTGCGGGTAGTCGTCCGGTTGGCCGTCGGCGTGCAGTTCGGCGCTGCGGTCCTGGTAGAGGCGCAGATAGGTGGCCAGGCCGCCTCCGTTGGAGAAGGCGAAGGACGCGGCCTGGGTGAGGGCGAGGGGCAGGCCGTCCAGTTCCGCCGCGAGCTTCGCGGCGGACTCGGTGTCGGCGTCCTGCGAGACCGTGGCGAGCAGCTCCACGGCGGCGTCGGTGCCGAGCGGGTCGATGTGGTGCACGGCGCCGGGATTGGGCCAGCGGCCGGACTGACTGGTGACCAGGACGTGGCCGTTGCCCTTCACCGGGTGGAGGCCGCGCAGGGCGGTCGAGTCCGGGAGGTTGTCGAGCACCAGCAGCCAGGGCTTCTTCTGCTGGGACAGCCACGTGTTCGCCACCTGCACGGCGTCGCGGACCAGCTTGGCCTCCGCGGCCGAGTGGACGAGTTCCAGCAGGCTCCGATACTCGCCGTCGACGGTGCCCGGGTCCTCCGCGCGGACCCACCAGACCACCTCGTAGTCGTCGAGGTGGTGTTGGGCGTAGGCGCGGGCGAGGCTCGTCTTGCCGACGCCACCCATGCCGGTGAGGACCTGGATGACAGGCGTGCGGGTCTTGCGCTGGGCGGTGAACGCCGTGCGCAGGTCGGCCAGCTCTTGGTCGCGGCCGATCACCTCGGCCATCCCCGCCACCTGCGGGGACACGATGCTGTTGAGCCCTGTGGTGGTCACGGAGGGCGTCACGGTGCCGAAGTTCGGTTTCCTGCCCAGCGGAGTCGCGGAGTACTTGGGCTCCTGCCACAGGAAGCGGAGCAGGTCTTCCGCGCCTTGTTCGGTGAAGTCCTCGACGGTGTACACCGTGGCCGTTTCCGGGGTGAGGAAGTCCGGGACTCCGCTGGTCGCCTGCCCCGGCAGTACCACGGGCACGAACTTCTGCAGGTCTTGCTGCGAGTCGTAGAAGGCGGCACGGATCAGCCGGGCCTCCCACTGGACGCCTCTTCCGGTCCGCTCGTCGACCTGGCCCTGTGATCGGAGCCGGTACTGCTCCGATGCCACGCACAGCACGACGTCCGCGTCTCGGATCTGGTCCGCCATCCACAGCGACCAGTCCTGCCGCTGACCAGCGGCGATCTGGTCCACGTGCGCGTCGATGCCGTTCTCCCGCAGGAAGGCGTACAGGTTCAGCACGACGGCGCGATGTTCAGGGGACTCCTGTGCGTAGGAGATGAACACACGCTGCGCCATTGGCCACCCCTATCTCTGCCTGCCAACTACACATCGTGCGTGCCTGCGGATGTGTTGCATCCGCCGTACGGGTGAGCGGGAAGTCCGAGCACGTCCGAGTCCGTCCGACTCGCCTTCCGCATTCCGCCGGGGCACGCCAGCGTTGGCCGCGTTCTAGCTGATCGACTGGGAGGAGCGGACCCGTGAAGCGATTCGCACAGCTGGCCGGTGAACGGCTCGTCGGACTCGTGCTGCCGAAGATCGATGCCGGTGCCTGCGTGCCGGAGCACGGGCAGTGTTGCAAGAAGGGATACCGCTTCAACTGCAACGGCATCTGCTCGTCGGTGAGCAGCAGCTGCAAGTGACACGACGGGGTGCCGGCGAGCGCGCGTCGCCGGCACCCCGCACCTGCTGCTGGAGGCCTGACGTGGTCGATCTGTTCGCACGTGTGTTGCTCGCCGCGGTGTTCCTCGCGGCTTTCGCCGGCAAGGTGCGTGGCCGGCAGGTGTTCGCGGAGTTCAGGGACTCCGTTGCCGCTGTCGCGCCGCGGTTGCCCGCCCGGCCGGTCGCCGTCGCGATTCTCGCGGGGGAGGCGGTTGCCGTTGTGCTGCTTGCTGTTCCTGGAACGAGGCTGGGGTATGCGGCTGTCATCGCGTTGTTGGCGGTGTTCTGCGGTGGCGTCCTGCTGGCCGTCCACGGCGGGAAACCGGTGCGCTGCCGGTGTTTTGGCGCGGACGGCGATGTGCTGGGGCCCAGGCATCTCGTTCGCAACGGGGCGTTGATCGCTGTTGCTCTTGCCGGTGCGTTCGTGACGACGCCCGCCTCTTGGGAGGAACCGTTGACCCTGCTCACGATTGCCGTTGTGCTGCTTGCCGTCGTGGTGGCGCTGCACGTGTTGTTCACGTACGGGCTGGTGGCGAAGGTTCGGGAACTTCAGGAGAACTCGGGGCCGCCGCGCAACACGAACCTGCCGCAGCCCGGCACGGTGATCCGGCCGTTCTCGATCGT
This sequence comes from Lentzea miocenica, assembly GCF_033949945.1. Lineage (NCBI taxonomy): Bacteria > Bacillati > Actinomycetota > Actinomycetes > Pseudonocardiales > Pseudonocardiaceae > Lentzea > Lentzea miocenica. The sequence continues at coordinate 115,182 of NZ_JAXAVW010000013.1, read as the reverse complement.
CGACACCGACGGCATCGCGTTCACCGACGCCGATCTCGACGGACCGGTGCAGGTCGGGTTCTTCTCGGTCGGGTGTGGGCCTTGCCGGACGCTCAGCGACGCGTTGCTGGCCGATCCGCCCGCCGCGCGATTCGTGTCCGTTGTGGACGGAGATCCGAGCGACCCCGAAGGCACGGCGCGGCTGGCCGAGAAGGTGAGCGGGCTCGGGCGGGTGGCGGTTGTCGGCACGGACGATCCGGTGCTGTCCGCGTTCGGTGTGATGGCGTATCCGACTTTGGTGCACACCCACGGCGGTGTGGTGACGGCGTCCGGGATCCGGCTCGGCGACTTCGCCGAGTCCGCCGACGTGCCGGCGCCGGTGGCATGATCCGGAACGCCGCCGCGGCGCTGGCCCTGCCGTTCAGGGCCGCGCCGGTAGTTGCTTCTCTGACCCTTGCTTTGACGGTGCTGGCCGGTGCCGCGCCGGCCGGTGCGGCCTGGCTGACGATGTTGCTGGTCGACGAGCTCACGTCCGGTGCGGCGAGTGCCGGGCGGGCGGCGTTCCTGGCGGTGGCGTCGGCGCTGACCGGTGGGCTCGCGATCGCGTTGCTGTACCTCTGCGGGCATCTCGGCGAGGTGGTGCGGCACCGCGTCACGCTGACCGTGGAGAGCAGGCTGTTCCGGCGGATCGCCACGTTGCCTGGGTTGCGGCACATCGAGGATCCCGCGTTCCACGACCGGTTGCGGCTCGCCGAGCAGGCCGCGCAGGAGGCTCCCGGCACGATCTCGCAGTTCACCCAGGAGGTGGTGCGGTCGGTCGTGTTGCTGGCAGGTTTCGCCGGTGCGTTGCTGGTGGTGTGGCCGCCGATGACGTTGCTGCTGCTCGCGTCCGTGGTGACGGCCGTGTTCGCGAGGCTGGCGACCGCGAGGCGGGAGGCGGCGACCGAGGAGGCGTGGGTCGCCACCGATCGGCGGCGGTTGTTCTACCGGGCGTTGCTCACGGATGTGCGGGCGGCCAAGGAGATTCGGCTGTTCGGTCTCGGGGAGTTGTTGCACGCCAGGATGGTCGGCTCGCTGACGACGGTGTCCGGGGCGCGGCTCGTGGCACAGCGGCGGGGCACGGTGGTGCAGAGCGCGCTGGCGTTGCTCGGGGCTGTGGTGGGCGGGATCGGCACTGTCGTGGTGGCGCTCAACGTCGCGGCCGGGCGGTCGTCGGTCGGTGACCTCGTGCTGTTCCTGGGGGCTGTGGCCGGGGTGCAGACCGGGCTGTCCGGGGTGGTGCTCCAGCTCGGTGAGGCCGGGCGGGCGGTGCGGTTGTTCGGGCATTACCTCGATGTCGTCGGCACGCGCGACGATCTGGTTGCGGGCACAGGTGTTCCGGCAGCTGGCGCGATCGAGCTGCGCGACGTCTGGTTCCGGTACTCGGAGGACGGGCCGTGGGTGTTGCGCGGGCTGAACCTGACCATTCCGGCGGGTGCGGCCGTGGGACTGGTCGGGGTCAACGGTGCGGGTAAGAGCACGCTGGTGAAGCTGCTGTGCCGGTTCTACGACCCGCAGCGGGGCTCGATCACGTGGGGTGGCGTGGACGTCCGGGAGCTGGACGTGCCGGCGCTGCGGGCGCGGATCGGCGTGGTGTTCCAGGAGTTCATGGCGTACGACCTGACCGCGGCCGAGAACATCGGCATCGGGCAGGTGCGGGAACTGGACAACCGGGCGCGGATCATCGGCGCGGCCGAGACGGCTCGCGTCGCGGACACCATCAACGCTCTGCCGAACGGCTACGACACGGTGTTGTCGAGGACCCATGCCGATGACGAACGGACGGGCGTGACGTTGTCCGGCGGGCAGTGGCAGCGCGTGGCTCTGGCGCGGTGCCTGATGCGCGCCGATGCGGAGTTGATGATCCTCGACGAGCCGACGTCCGGGCTGGACGCCGAAGGGGAGCATCGGGTGCACGACACCCTGCGCCGGCACGCGGAAGGCCGGACCCGGTTGCTGATCTCGCACCGGATGGCGGCATTGCGCGGTGCCGACCTCATCGTGACCCTGACCGGCGGGCGGATCGCCGAGCAGGGCAGCCACGACGAGCTGATGGACGCGGATGGCGAGTACGCCCGGCTGTTCCGGTTGCAGGCGGGCGGCTATCAGGATGTGAGGGTCAGCTGATGTGGATCCGAGTCACCGTGCGCGGCAACAGCATGTCGCCGACGCTGCACGACGGCCAGAAGCTGGTGGCACGCAGGCGGTTCCGGGCTCCGCGCCGTCGTGAGGTGATCGTGTTCCGGGTGCCGGACCCGGAGCTGCCGCACCGGATCAAGAGGGTGGCGGCCGTCGCGGGTGATCCGGTGCCGGCGTGGCTCGCCCCTGCGCTGCCAGGGGTGGTGCGGGTGCCGGCCGGATTCGTTGCCGTGGTGGGGGACAACCCTCGTTCACAGGACTCCCGTCAGCTGGGATTGGTTGACTGCCGAGACGTCGTCGGTACGGTTCGGGGTAGTTGATCGAGTTCGTTTGCAGGCGGCGACCCAGCGCAAGCGCCAGCGCATGGGATCGCCTCCGCACGCCCGCGCGATCGCCAGCACCGTGTCGAGCTTGGGAAAACGGCGGCCGGTCAACGCGTCGTGCAGTGTGCTGCGGGCACAACCGGTGCGGCGTGCCAGTTCGCGATAGGACATGCCGACCAGCAGACGCAGCTCGTCCAGGTCGACGCCGAGCTCTGTCCTGCCCCCTGTGGTCATTCAGACTCCCGTGGTCGTCGGTCCTCCGTTCCTCTCCTCTTCAGCCCACTGCATGGTTACCGGAGCGAGACCGTCTTCGCCACCGTGCTCCGAACGGCCGCCGCTCGCCACCGCCACGAGGCTGATCATCACTAGTCCGAAGCTCACGAGGCCGAGTGCCACGATGATGCCGCCGTGCAGCACAACGGCGAGCAGGAGTCCGATCCGGCGCAGGGCCGAATTTCCGAAAACGCACACCACGATCGCTGATTCGAGCAGGATCGTGCCCCACGTGATCGTGGGCGTCAGAACGCTTGATCCAAGGATCTCCGCGAGTTCTGGAACCGTTCCGAAATAGGCGTCCTGCAGAACGAAGTGCATCGCGCTGCCGTCCCGCCATTCCGGTTCCACGACTTTGATCCAGACCGCCTGCCCGTAGATGATCGCGGCCTGCAATCGGATTATCTGATGGGTGACATAGGCGCTGCCTCTCCACCACTCCGGTAATGGGGTGGCGGGCCGTCTCCAATGCCAGATCCGATCATCGGCCAGACACAGCGGGATCAGCAGCAGCGTGACGATCCTGGCCACGTTCTCACCGCCGTTGGGCACGTGGATCGCGGCGGCCAGGCTGAAAGTGGCGTACCAGTGCGGAATGCAGGTCCAGCGCGGCCGATAACCCGACGCGGCGAGCACCAGGACGGCGATTGTTACAAACCGGAAAACTGTCTGAGCTGTTGGTGAAGAGTCGGCACACCAGAGCGAAAGAGCGCGCAGGCCGTTACAACGAGGCCCCGTTGGGCCATTCGGCACAACGGGGAAAAGGTCGGTGTCCGAGGTGAACAGCAGAACGCCGAGTTCGGCGATCGCGACCAGCGAGCGGGCGGCGCCGAGGGTGATCGTGCGCGGCTCGAACGCGAGCGCGCGGGCTACCGCGGTGCGCACTGAAGATCAACGACGGCGACCCGGACGACGTGCCGGGCCGTGGTGTCGCGGCTGGGGTGCTCGACGGTGAACGCCGTCGGCCCACAGGGCACGTCCGGTGGAAAATAGCTGTTCAAGGGCAGTTTCGGTGCCTTGGTGATGACGGCGGCGCAGTCGGTGACCGTCGCCGCCGCGCAGTCACGCCAGTGATCGTCCGGAAGCGCGTCCACGGTGGCCAGCAGTCGCGACAGGTCGGCGTAGGACCGGCGGTCCAGGCCGTGCAGGTAGCCCCGATCACCCGCGGTCCGGGTGATCGGGACGAACGTGCCCGCGGGCTCGTCGTAGTGGTACGCGACGATGAACTCGCGCCCGGCCGAATTGGTGAAGAGCTGCATTCCCTGTGGCCAGATCAGCCGGAGAGTCTCACGCTGGGCGCTGATTCGCGGCCCGACCAGATCGGCGGGCAACTGGGCGACGGTGGCCGCGAGGAGAATCGTCCCCAATACGGCTCCTGTGAAGGCCATGCCCTTCGCGGCACGTGCCTGGGCGTCCATTTCGGAGGACATCGGACCGGCTGACCGGATTGATCAGCACTCGGTGGTGCAGGGTCCGATGATCGCCGCGGTCCTGGTGGTCAACTCAGCGGGCTGAGTGTCTGAAGCGGAACTGGCGAGCGTTACGGTGACAAGTGCCACCGCTGCCAATAGCGCGCCGAAGAAACCGGCCTTTCTCATCTTTCTTGATCCCCTCTGAAGTGCGACGAGGAACCTCCCTGCCTCGTCGCTGCGGAGGGGAATATGGCAGCGTTTGTCCAGTTCGTCAACTTGTAACGGGGTGTGCACGACCGGTGCCTGAGGGTGATTCCACGCGACCCTGAATCGGTACAGCAAGCCGGACGTATCTTTCGCCCGCATGCCGACTCTTAAAGGTGATATCTCATGAACTCGCTGCGGTACCACTGGCGTCCACCGCTGGCTCCACCCCGTCGTGGTCCGAGATGGAAAGCGTGCGGCTGAATGGAATATGGCATTTTGGGCCCGCTGGAACTGCGGTCCGCGGGGCGCTCGGTCGCGCTCGGAGGGGAGCGTCAGCAGAAGCTGCTGGCACTGCTGCTGCTCAACACCGGCGCGGTCGTCACGTTCGACCGGCTGATCGACGAGCTGTGGGACGACCCGCCGCAGACCGCCCGCCGCCAGGTCTGCAACGCGGCGGCCGCGGTGCGCCGGGTCGTGCCTCCGGACGGACGGCTGATCACCAGCACCCACGGCTACCGGCTCGACCTGCCGGACGGGTGCCTGGACGCGGACGTGTTCCGTGCTCGGCTTCGCGACGCGGAAGCCGCTGTGTCCCGCGGAAAGCCGGCGCAGGCGGTGGAGTTGCTGCAGGCCGCGCTCGACCTGTGGCGAGGTCCGGTGTTGACCGGTCTGTGTTCCGCGTCGATCGACGCGGCAGGTCAGGGGTTGCGGGAAGAACGACTTCAGGCCGTGGAGAGGCTCGCCGCGTTGCGCCTCGAACTGGGTGAGGTCACCTCGTTGCTGGGGCAGCTCGCGGGCCAGGTCGCCGAACACCCGTTGCGGGAGTCGTTGCGCGCCACCCTGATGCGGGCACTGGACCGGGCGGGCCGCCGCGGTGACGCGCTGACCGTGTTCGAGGAGGGGCGCCGCGCGCTGGCAGAGGAGCTGGGCGCCGACCCCGGTCCCGAGCTCCAGCGCCTGCACGCCGAACTCCTGCGCGTGGCACCCGCGGTGGTGCGCCGCTCGCCGTTGCCGTTCGACATCCCCGACTTCACCGGGCGTGAGTCCGAAGTGGACTGGCTGGTCGCCGCGATCGAGACGCGGTCGCAGACGATCGTGGCCATCGAGGGCATGGGCGGCATCGGCAAGACCGCATTGGCCGTGCACGTCGCGCACCGCCTCGAAGACCGCTTTCCCGACGGGCGCTGTTACGTCGACCTGCGCGGCTTCACCGCGGGCACCCCGCCGATGAGTGCGGGCGCCGCCCTCGAACTGCTGTTGCGCCAGATCGGTGTGCCGGCGGAGGAGATCCCGGTCGACCCGGACGCACGCCGCGACCTCTGGCTGACCGAGGTGTCCCAGCGCCGCGTGCTGGTGGTGCTCGACAACGCGGCCGGCGCGAACCAGGTCCGGCCGCTGCTGCCCGGCGCTCCCGGCGCGGTGGTGATCGTGGTGAGCCGCTGCCACCTGATGTCCATCGAGGGTGCCATCCCGGTCTCGCTCGACGTGCTGCCCGCCGCCGACGCGATAGCGCTGTTCCGCCGAGTCGCGGGTCCCGGCCGTGCGGACGCCGAACCGGCGGCCGTCGCGGACGTGGTCTCGTTGTGCGGCAGGCTGCCGCTGGCGATCAGGATCGCCGCGTCCCGGTTCTGCCGAAGACCCTGGACCGTCGCCCACCTCGCCGACCAGCTGCGCGATCGGCAACGCCGCGCCCGCGCGTTCACCGCGAACGACCTGAGCGTGGCCGGCGTGCTCGCCCTGTCGTACCACCATCTCGCACCGGACCGACAGAACCTGTTCCGGCTGCTCTCCCTGGTCCCCGGCGCCGACTTCGACGCGCACGCCGCCGCGGCGATGGCCGGCGTCCCGGAGTACGACGCGCAGGACGTCCTGGAAGAGCTGGTCGAGTGCAACCTGTTGATGCAGCGCACCTCTGACCGCTACTGCCTGCACGACCTCGTCCGCGACTGCGCCCGTGACCTCGCGGACGCCGCCGAGTCACCGTCCGAACTGGACACCGCGCGGCACCGGCTGTTCGACTACTACCTGCACCTGGCCGACGTGCGCGGCCGCCGCATCCTGCCGGGACGCCGCGACTTCTCGCCGGACCTCCGCTGGCCGCCGTCGCTACCGCCGTCGGAGTCCGAAGAGGACGACATCCGCCAGCTCCGAGCCGAGTACAAGAACATGGTGGCGGTGGCCGATTACGCCAGCGCGCACGGCTGGCACGTGCACGCGTGGCAGCTGCCGTGCCTGCTCATGCCGTACCTGGCCCGCGCGGGACTGCGGTCCGGCGTGCTGGAGCTGTCCCGCAACGCACTCGCCGCCGCCCAAGCCCTCGGCGACCGGTGCGGCGAGTCCATGGCGCTGAAGAACATCGCTTTCGCACTGCGCGAAGCCGGCCGGCACGGCGAGGTGCTGGAGTTCCTCGCCGAGTCCATCGCGATCAGCCGCGAACTGGGCGACCTGCCCGCCGCGGTGGGCGGACTGCGCGACCTGGGCGCCTCACAGGTGCAGGCGGGCATGCTGGACGCCGCGGCCGTGAGCTTCGCCGAGGCGGTCGCGCTGGCACGATCGATCAACGACCAGCGTGCCGAGGTCAACTCGACCATCGATCTGGGCTTCGTCGACTGCAACCTGGGCCGATACGGCGAGGCCGACGCACGGTTCCGCAACGCGTTGTCGATGCACCAGGTGGCCGGGTACGTCGGCGGCGAGGTCGTCGTCCTCATCAACATCGGCTGGCTGGCCCAGCTCCGCGGCCGGGACGCGGAAGCCGTAGTCGCGCTGGAACGCGCCGTGCGGCTGAGCCGGGAGATCGGCATGAGCCGCGGCGAGGGCATTTCCCTTGCCTGGCTGGGGGTCACGTATCGGCGGCTGGGTCGCCTCGCGGACGCCGTCGCGGTGGGGCGGGAAGCGCTGGAGTCGGCGCGGCGGATGGACCTGCGCGAGCCGGAGGGTGACGCGCTGAACGGGCTCGCGGAGACCTACCTCGCCGGTGGGCGGGTTCGCGAGGCCGAGGAGATGTGGCGGGCCGCGGAGGAGTTGGCGCGGGCGGGGGCGTTGCCGATGGTGCGGGCTCGGGCGTACGAGGGGCTGGCCCACGTCGCTGCCGGGCGGGGCGAGGTCGAGTGGGCTCGCACGCATTGGGAGCGGGCGGTGGAGCTGTATCCGGATGGGGCGGTCGATGCGGAGAACCCCTTGGCGCACCTGGGTGACGCCGATGCTCGGTGCATGCGGTGCGTTTGCGGGCCGGAGAGTCGGCTGACGGTGCTGCGTGAGGTCGCGTCGGTGGGCTGAAGTGGCGGTGGATCGGGGCCGCTGACGCGTGGCTGGGCTGACTGGGGTTGCTGGTGATGGTGCGCGGTGGGCGGCTGGGGAGTCGTTGCGACGCTGGCAGGTCGGGTCGGGTCGTGGTGGGCGGCTGAGGCAACGCTGTGATCGTCGCGGTTGGGTTGTGGTGGGCTGGGGCGGTGTGGTCGTTCCGTGTCGTCGCGTGGCTGGGCTGACTGGTGTTGCTGGTGATGGTGCGCGGTGGGCGGCTGGGGATTCGTTGCGACGCGTGCAGGTCGGGTCGGGTCGTGGTGGGCGGCTGAGGCAACGCTGTGATCGTCGCGGTTGGGTTGTGGTGGGCTGGGGCGGTGTGGTCGTTCCGTGTCGTCGCGTGGCTGGGCTGACTGGTGTTGCTGGTGATGGCGCGCGGTGGGCGGCTGGGGAATCGCTGCGACGCGTGCAGGTCGGGTCGGGTCGTGGTGGGCGGCTGAGGCAACGCTGCGATCGTGGCGGTTGGGTTGTGGTGGGCGGGGGTGCTGCGGTCGTTCCGTGTTGCCGCGCGGCTGGGCTGATCGGGTTTGTTGGTCGTGGCGTGTGGCGTGTGGCGGGCTGCTGCGGAATCGCTGCCCCATCGCGGCCGTGTTGTGGTGGGCTGAGGCACCTTGGTCGTCCCCCTGCTCGTCAGGCACGTGGGCTGAGCTGGGGCGATGGCGTGCATCGGTCGTCGATGCGGCACGGATGCAAGGTGTTGGTGCACTCGTTCTCGTCAGGACGTACGGCGAGGAAATGGTGTTCGAAGATGCTGCAGCCCGCGTTACCGGCCCGGCTGGTCGATCGGCCCGCGCTGACCGCGTTGCTCGATGCCGCGGCCGCTCACAAGGTGGTCGTGGTGAAGGCTGGGCCTGGTTGGGGGAAGACCACGTCGGTGGCCGCGTGGGCGGCGACGCGGCGGGCCTGTTGGCTGGGTGTGGGGAGTGCGGACGTCTCGTTGGAGCGGTTGTCGCGCTTGTTGTTGCGGGCGTTGCGGCAGCGGGTGCCGGGGTTGCCGGGCGAGTTGGTCACGACCACCGCGCAGGGGGCTGAGACGGTTGCCGCGCTGATCTGCGGGTTGTTGGACGTGCATCTCGACGAGCCCGTGGTGCTGGTGGTCGACGAGGTGGGGGCGTTGGCGCCGGGTGGGGACGGTGCGCGGTTGATCGAGGCGTTGTGCTTGCGCAGCCCGGAGTTGTTCAGTCTGGTGTTGCTGACGCGGGGCGAGCTGGGGTTCGCGGTGCCGGCCTGCGAGATCAACTCGGGGCAGCTCGCGTTCGGCGAGCAGGAGGTCGCGGCGCTCGTGGGGGCCGACGCGGCTGGGATGGTGCTCGCGCGGACCGGTGGGTGGCCGGCGGCCGTGGCGTTGCATCGGGAGGCGTTGGGGTGTGCGCCGAGGTCCGGTGATCTGCTGGGACAGCTGGCCGCTGAGGTGCTGGCGGCGGAACCTGAGTCGACGCGGGAGTTGTTGCGGGCCATCGCGGTGCTCGGCCGGGTCAGCACTGGGCTTTGTGTGGCGTTGGGGTTCGCCGATGTCCGGGAGACGTTGCCGGACCTCGCCCGGCGCGGGTTGGTGTCGGGGGACGGCCGGGAGTGGAGCGTTCTCGAGCCCATCGGGGCGCTGCTCCAGGGCGACGGAGAGGTTCGGCTGCGGGCGGCGGTCTTTTGCGAACGGACCGGGGCGCACGCTGAGGCGTTGCGGCACCTCGTCGAGGCTGAGCGGTGGGACCTGGTCGCGCAGTTGTTGCTGCGCAGGGACGAACAGATCGTCGCTGGTGGTGACGCCGACGCGGTGCTCGCGGCGGTGGAACGGCTGGAGATCGACGATTCCAGGCTGTACCTGGTCTGGGGTTTTGCCCGGCAGCACAAGGGGGATTGGCTCGGGGCGTTGCACTGCTACGAGCAGGCCGGCGAGCACGGCGTGAAGCTGTCCTGGCGGATGGGGCAGCTGCACGCGCTCACCGGCCGACTAGATCGGGCGGTGGAGTTGTTCGAGCGCACGGTGTTCGACGATGTCGCGTCGCTGGACGAGGTCCGGCTGTTGTCGCTGGCGGTGCGGTGGTTCCGGGAGATCGGCAGGAACGACGAAGCGCGGGACCTGGCGGACAGGTGCGCGACGGCCGCGAAGAGATGTGGCGGGCACACCGCGTTCGCCTGGAGCAGCAAGGCTTTCGGGCTGCTCGCCGGGTACGACGGCGATCGGGTCGCGTTCGAGATGCACTACGGGCAGGCGGTCGACCGGGCGAAACGCGCCGGCAACCAGGTGCTGGAACTGGCCATCCGGTCCGAGCGGGCCTGGTGCCTGGCGAACGAGGGCGGGCCCGCCGACGCGCTCGCCGAGATCGACGAGGTCGTGGTCCTCGGCAGGCAGGCCGGGCTCACCGGCCACGAGCAGGAGTGTTTGACCACCAGGGCGCTGGCCAACGTGCGGCTCGGGCGGTTCGACGACGCGCTGGCCGACATCGGCGGGGCAGGGTGGAGCCGCGCCGGGCTGGTGATCAGGGCGGAGGTGCACCGCAGACGTGGCGAACCTGGTCAGGCGCAGGCGTTCCTCGACGAGGCGCTGGCCGTGCCGGGCGCCGATCCGCTCGCGAAGGCGACATTGGCCAGGATCATGGCGCGTGAAGACGCGGAGGCCGCGCGGCGGCTGGCCGAGGAAGCCGTTGCCGCCAGCCAGGTCATGCGGGTCCGGGAAGTTCCCGCACTGCTCGCCCGCGGCTGGGTCGCGGTGCTCGCGGGTGATCGCGAGACGGCACGGGCGGACGCGGCCATCGCGCGGGCGGTGGCGGGACGCCGGGGTGACAGGGCAGGGCTGGCCGATGCCCTGCAACTGGCGGCGGTGACCAGTGCCGACCGGAAGGCGTTGCTGGCCGAGGCCGTGAAGGTGTGGCGGGCGGCCGGGGATCCGGTGGGCGCGGCGACCGCTGAGCTGGCGTTGGCGCGGCTGACCGGGGTGGACGTCACGAAGTTCGAGAACGAACTGCGCGAGCACGGGGTGCGCACCGACGTGCCGATGGCCGACGTGCTCGGGACGGGAGTCCCCAGGAGCGCGCGGATCGTCGTGCGGACGTTCGGCGGTTTCCAGGTGCTGCGGGACGGTGTCGCGGTACCGAGCGCGCTGTGGCAGTCGAAGAAGGCGCGGGACCTGCTGAAGATCCTGGCGGCCAACCGGGGACGGCCGGTGCCGCGGCCGCAGCTGGTCGAGTTGCTGTGGCCGGACGACCTGTCGGACCGCACGGCGAACCGGTTGTCGGTGTTGTTGTCGACGGTGAGGACCGTGCTTTCGGTGCCGGGACTGCCGGCGGACGCCGAACCGCTGGTAGCCGACCGCGACACGGTTGCGCTCGATCTGTCCCTTGTGGACCTGGACGTGGCGGCGTTCCTGGGCGCGGCCCATCTCGCCCTGACCGCGCACCGGCGGGGTGAGCAGGCCGCGCTGTCGTTGCTGACCGAAGCGGACGAGCTGTACCTCGGGGAGTTCCTGGCCGAGGAACCCTATGAGCAGTGGGCGATCCAGGTGCGCGAGGAAGTGCGCGGGAGGCACACGGCGGTGCTGCGCGCGTTGGTGCAGCTGGTGCGCGATCCCGATCAACAGGTCGGGTACCTGATCCGGATGCTCGAACTCGACCGCTACGACGAGGGTGCGCACGTGCGGCTCGTGAAGGCGTTGCGGGCGGCGGGCAGGCACGGCGAGGCGCGTCGGAGATACCAGGTCTACCTCGAGCAGATGCATGAGATCGGCGTCCGTCCCGCCGAGCCGGATCTGTTCGGCAGCAGGCCTTCGGGAATCCTTCGGGCGGGCTGAGCGAACCACGGACGCGGTAGGGGCCAGGTAGCGAGACTACCTGGCCCCTACTGCGTTTTCGCTGTTCAGGGCAGGCGTAAGAGTTCCATCAGGTTTCCGGAAGGGTGCACTAAGGGCCACTTCGTAACTTCTCCCTGACGACGGAACACGGGGGGTGTGACGGGTGGGAAGCAGCTGGCTGATCTGTCCTCGGCCGAAGCCGGACGCGGCACTGCGCGTGGTGTGCGTGCCGTACGCCGGTGGCGGTGCGTCGGCCTTCTGGGACTGGGCGGAGCTGCTGGGCGACTCGGTCGAGCTCTGGTGCGCGGTGCTGCCGGGACGGGAACGCAGGTTCGCCGAGACCGCGGAGACCGAGGCGGCGCGGATCTCAGGACCGCTCGCGGAGGCGATCCGCGCGGAGATCCGGAAACCGTTGGTGCTGTTCGGTCACAGCATGGGCGGGCTGATCGCGTTCGACGTCGCCCGCAGGCTTGGCGACGACGTCGAGCACCTGTTCGTGTCCGCGGCCAAGGCCCCGCACCTGGCGTTCGGCGGTGAGCCCCACCTGCTCGACGACGACGGCCTGCTCGACTGGATGACCCTGTTGGGTGGCGTGCCCGAGGACCTGCTGGCACACAAGGAGATGCTCGCTCTGCTCCTGCCGACCCTGCGCGCCGACCTGGCCGTGTGCGCCGGATTCCACGGCACGACCGAGGTCGTCGACGTGCCCATCACGGCGTTCTCCGGCACCGACGACCCGCTCGCGTCCGTGGCCGAGGTCGCCGCCTGGCAGGACCACACCGTCGCCGGCTTCGACCTCGTGGTCCGCCCCGGCGGCCACTTCTACCTCAAAGACGATCCGGCAGCGGTGACGGGCGTCCTGCTCGCCGCCGCCAGGGAAGGTGTGCAGTGACCGACCAACGCTCCGCGGCCACCCGCGGACAGCAGCAGATCTGGTTCTCCGACCAGCTGGCGCCGGACGCCACGTTCAACACCGTGCCGGTGTACGTGGAGATCACCGGCGACCTGGACCCCTACGCGCTCGCCGCCGCACTCACCGCGGTGGTCAACCGGCACGAGCCGTTGCGCACCAGCTACCGCCTCGACGGCACCGAACTCGTACCGGAGATCGCGCTCGAAGCGCACGTGTCGATCTTGACGCGCGACCTGCGCGAGCTGAAGCCCGCCGAACGAACGGCACGCGCGGAAGCGTTGGTGGCCAACGAACTCGCTCGCCGCATTGACATCTCCAGCGGCCTGCCTCTGCGGATCGTGTTGCTGCGTCTGGAGGACGACCGGTACCAGCTCGTGCTGCTGGTCCACCACATCGCGATCGACGGCGCGTCGGTCGCGGTCATCCAGGACGAGCTGCCGCGGTGCTACCAGGCCGCGGTGGACGGCAAGAACGTGTCGCTGCCCCGCCCTTCGGTGGCGTACGGCGACATCACCACGTCGGCCGGGGACGTCGAGTACTGGCGTGAGGCGCTGGCGGACCTGCCGGAACCGCTGGAACTGCCGGCCATCCGCACCCGTCCGGCCCAGCCCGACTTCGCCGCCGAGGCACTGCCGCTGGTCGTGCCGGAGGAGCTGGCCGATGCCGTGCGGCAGGCCGCGACCCGGCACCGCTCGTCGTCGTTCATGGTGCTGCTGACCGCGTTCTCCGTGCTGCTGCACCGGTTGACCGGCTCATCCGACATCGTGGTCGGCTCGCCGTCCGCCGGACGTGAGCACGCGGACACCCACGACCTCGTCGGCTACTTCATCAACATGCTCGCGCTGCGGGTCCGCTTGGGCTGGGATCCCACCTGCAGCGAGGCCATGGACGTCGTGCGCGACGCCGTCCTGGACGCGCTCGACCGCCGCGAGACCCCGTTCCACGAGGTCTGCGAGGCACTAGGACAGACCGGTGACGTGGACCGGCACCCGATCTTCCAGGTCGTGTTCGCGTCCCCGCCGCCGCTGGCCGGACCGCTGGCCGCCGGCGGGTGCGTGTTCACCTTCACCCAGGGCACCAGCAGCCAGGGTCTCTACGACCTCGAACTCCAGCTGCCCGACTCCGGCGCCGGCGAGATGCGCGGCTGGGTCAAGTTCCGCACCGCGCTCTACCGGCGCGCCGACGTCGTCGATCTGACCGAGCGTTTCGCCACCGTGCTCGGCCAGCTCACCACGACGCCGGACGTGCGGCTGTCGAACCTGTCGCTGCTGTCCGCCGACGAACACGTGCGCGTCGTCCGTGACCTCAACGCCAACGCGACTCCGTACCCGGCGGACGCGACGCTGGTGGAGCTGTTCGAACAGACCGTTGATCGGTTCACCGATTCCGTGGCCGTCGAGTTCGGCGCCACTCGGCTCACGTACTCGGAGCTGGACCAGCGGGCGAACCGCCTTGCCGCCCATCTCGGCACGCTGGGCGTCACCGTGGGAACTCCAGTCGGGATCCTGGCCGGCCGCGGCGTGGACTGGATCGTCGCCGCGATCGCCGTGCTCAAGGCTGGTGGCGCTTATCTGCCGCTCGACCCGGAATACCCGCTCGAACGCCAGCAGGCGCTGTGCGCTGATGCTTCCGTGGCTGTCGTGGTCGCAGATCGCTCTGTGGCGCTGGATGTCGAGCTCGTCGACCTCACCGCGATGGTCCTCACCTGCCCGGCTGACCGTCCACAACGGACTCTGGTCGCGGACGACCTCGCGTACGTGATGTACACGTCCGGCTCGACCGGGATGCCGAAGGGCGTCTGCGTCAGCCATCGCAACGTGATCCGGCTGGTCCGCGACACGAACTACGTCGAGTTCGGGCCCGGTGACCGGGTCGCGCAGGCGTCCACGACCACGTTCGACGCGGCGACGTTCGAGATCTGGGGCGCGCTGCTCAACGGCGGCCGGCTGATCGGCCTGCCCAAGGACGTCGCGCTCGACCCGGCGGCGCTGGGGGAGTGGTTGCGCTCCAACGAGATCGACACGCTGTTCCTCACGACGTCGGTCGCCATGCACGTGGCACGGGAGATGCCCGCTGCGCTGTCCGGGTTGCGGTATTTCGTGTTCGGTGGCGAGCAGCCGGACGAGCACGCTGTTGCGACGCTCATCGCTTGTCCCGGTGGTCCTGAGCACGTGGTGAACGGCTACGGGCCGACCGAGACCACGACTTTCGCTTCCAGCCACGAATGTGGGCGCGCTGAGGGGCGCATTCCGTTGGGGCGCGCGCTCAGCAACACCCAGCTGTACGTGGTGGACCAGTACCTGGAGCCGGTACCGCCGATGGCTGTCGGAGAGCTGTGCATCGGTGGTGACGGCGTTGGCCGTGGTTACGTGGGCAATCCGGCTTTGACGGCCGAGAAGTTCGTGCCGGACCACGTGAGCGGCAAGACCGGAGCGCGGCTTTACCGGACCGGTGACCTCGCCCGGCTGCTGCCCGACGGGACGTTCGAGTACCTGGGCCGGGCCGACCGGCAGGTGAAGATCCGCGGGTTCCGGATCGAACCGGGCGAGGTAGAAGCCTGTCTGCACTCGTCGGGTCTCGTGCGCCAGGCCGTGGTCGTGCCCCGTGCCGATGCGGCCGGCGACGTCAGCCTGGTCGGCTACGTGGTGCTGGAGCAGGCCGGTGACGAGCAGCTCGACGAGCTGACGCGACACGTCCGGGAGTCCCTGCCGGCCTACCTGGTGCCGTCCGCGCTGGTTCCATTGGAGACACTGCCGTTGACCCGCAACGGAAAGCTCGACCTGCGGGCGTTGCCCGATCCGGAGATCGCCGCCGAGGAACCGGACGAGCCGGAGACGCTGACCGAGGTCGCCGTCGCGAACCTGTGGCGGCAGGTGCTCGGCGCGGAGTCGGTCGGGCGCGAGTCGAACTTCTTCGACCTCGGCGGCCATTCGTTGAAGGCGGCCCGGATCCTGTCGCGGATCGAGAGCGAACTGGGGGTCCGGCTGCCGATGCGGTCGCTGTTCGACCACCCGACCGTCGCCGGCATCGCGACCGAGGTCGACCGGCTGCGTGATGTCACACCCGTGTCCGTCGGGACGATCCGAGCAGAGGCCAGGTCCTCGCTCTCCGTCGCCGACCTGCTCGATCTGTGAAGGAGGGGAATGTCGTGCAGGACGTGTTGCGGCGCTTGAGAGCGCTGGACCCGGAGAAGCGCGCGGCTGTGTTCGCGCAGCTCGCCGAGCGGGGCGAGGAATTCAACGTGCACCCGGTGTCGTCCGGGCAGCGACGGCTGTGGCTGCTGGACCAGCTGCACCCCGGTAGCGCCGTCTACAACGTGCCGTACGCCTTCCGGCTGCGCGGATCCGTTGACTCCGGCGCGCTGGGCGCGGCGTTGATCGAGCTGGGCCGGCGGCACGAGGTGCTGCGGACGGTGTTCCTCGACCTCGACGGCGATCCGCGTCAGGTGATCCTGCCGGAGCCGCAGTTCTCGCTAGTGGTGACTCATGCCGACGTTGAGGATCGTGAGGCGTTCGCCGCTGAACGTGCTGCCGAGGCGGCGCAGGAGCCGTTCTCGCTGGCTGACGGCCCGTTGCTGCGGGCCGAGCTGATCGTTTTTGATTCGTCCGACGCTTTGCTGCTGGTGTCCATGCACCACATCGTTTGCGACGGGTGGAGCACGCAGCTGTTGTTCTCGGAGTGGCAGGCCGCCTATTCGGGGCTTGACCTCGGGGCTGCGCCTACCCAGTACCTGGACTTCAGCCGCTGGCAGACCGAGTGGCTTCGAGGGCCGGAAGGCGCGCGGCTGCTGGACTACTGGACCGAGCAGCTCGCCGGGGTGCCGCCGGTGCTGGAACTGCCGACGGACCACCCGCGCCCGGCCGTGATGAAGATGCGGGGTGGCGTGGTTTCCTTCGCCTGGCCTGCTTCTCTGAAGTCGCAGCTCGACGCGTTCTGCCTGGCTGAGCGGGTCACGCCGTTCATGGTGTTGCTGACCGCGTGGAACGTCCTGCTGCACCGGTATTCCGGCGCGGACGACATCGTGGTCGGCACCAACGTCGGTGCGCGCCGGGCCGAGATCGAGAACGCGCTGGGGTTCTTCGTCAACACCGTCGCGATCCGCTCCACAGTGGACTCCGATCGCAGCTTCCGTTCGTTGCTGCACCAGGTCCGGGACACGACTCTGGCCGCGCAGCAACACCAGGACCTGCCGTTCGAGCGGGTCGTCGAGGCACTCGCGCCGCCGCGCAGCACCGCGCACCAGCCGGTGATCCAGACGATCGTCGGCATGGAGGACAGCCAGCACGAGATCTTCTCGCTGCCCGGGGTCGTGGTCTCGCGGGTCGCGTCGCATTCCGGGACCGCGAAGTGGGACCTGGAACTGGGCGTCACGTCGACCGAGGGTGGCATCACCGGGCTGCTGGAGTACGACAGCGCCCTGTACAGGCACTCTTCCGCGCGCCGGCTGCTCGGGCACCTGGAAACGCTGCTGGGCGCGGGTCTGGCTGATCCCTCGTGCCCGGTCGGCCGGTTGACGATGATCACTCCCGCCGAACGCGCGCAGCTGGTGGAGGCGTGGAATCCGCAGGTCGCGCCTCGGCTCGACGGTGTGCTGGTGCACGAGCTGGCCGAGGCGTCTGCGGATCGCACGCCTGATGCGGTGGCTCTGGTGTTCGAGAACCAGTCGCTGACCTACCGGGAGCTGGACTCGCGGGCGAACCAGCTCGCGCACCAGTTGCGCTCGTTGGGAATCGGTCGGGGTGACTTCGTCGGCATCAGCCTGCCGCGGTCCATCGATCTCGTGGTGGCGCAGCAGGGTGTGCTCAAGTCCGGCGCCGCCTACGTGCCGCTCGATCCCGAGTACCCGGCGGATCGGCTGGCCTACATGGTCTCCGACTCGGGCCTGCGCGTGGTCGTGACGCTGGAGAGGTTCGCCTCTCGCTTCCCCGGCGTCGACACGCTGCCGTTGGACTCGGTCGATCTCTCGGCGTTTCCCGTCGATCGTCCACAGCGGACCGTTGAGCCGGACGACCTCGCTTACGTGATCTACACGTCCGGGTCGACCGGCAAGCCCAAGGGCGCCATGTTGCCGCACCGGGGCGTGGTGAACCTCGCGGACGAGCTGGCCAGGATGATCGGGATCGGGCCGGGCAACCGGATGCTGCAGTTCGCGTCGTTCAGCTTCGACGTGTCCGTCGCCGACATCATGGTCACGTTGCGTTCGGGCGCGACGGTGGTTCTGGCCGCGCAGCACGACCTGCAGCCCGGTCCGGACCTGGCGCGCACGATCTGCGAGCAGCGGGTCGATTTCGCCTGCCTGCCGCCGACCGTGCTGCGGCTGACCGATCCGGCGGCGGTACCTGGCCTGCGCACGTTGATGGCCGGCGGTGAGGCCTGTCCGGACGAGGTGGCTGCCGCGTGGGCGCCGGGGCGTCGGTTCATCAACATCTACGGGCCGACCGAGGCCAGCATCTGGATCACTTCGGCCGAGTGTTCAGGCACCGAGAGCCCGTTGCCGATCGGCCGGCCGATCTCGGGCAACACGGCTCACGTGCTGGATGTGAACCGGGAGCCGGTGCCCGTCGGGGTGCCGGGTGAGCTCTACCTCGGTGGCGTGCAGGTGGCTCGCGGATACCTGAACCGGCCGGAGCTGACGGCGGAGCGGTTCGTGTCCGATCCGTTCTCCGGTGGGCGGCTGTACCGCACCGGTGACCTGGCGCGGTTCCTGCCGGACGGGCAGATCGAGTTCCTGCGCCGGATGGACGACCAGATCAAGCTGCGCGGGTACCGGATCGAGCTGGGCGAGATCCAGACCGCGGTCAGCCAGCACCCGTCGGTGCGGGCGGCGGTGGTGATCGCACGCGAGGACGTGCCGGGTGACGTCCGGCTGGTCGCCTACGCGGTGGCGGCGGACGGCTGCCGGATCGACGGCGGCGAGCTGCGGGCGCATCTGCGCCGCGGGCTGCCCGAGTACATGGTGCCGTCGGCGTTCGTCGAGGTGCCGACGATTCCGCGCAATCCCAACGGAAAGCTCGACCACCGGGCGTTGCCGAAGCCGTCGGCGCAGTCCTCGCGGGTCGTGGTGCCGGCCGGCAACCAGACCGAGCGCGTGATCTCCGACGTGTGGCGCGAGGTGCTGCGGATGGACCGCGTCGGCGCGGACGACAACTTCTTCGACCTCGGCGGCAACTCGGTGTTGCTGGTGAAGGCGCGCAGCAAGCTGGCGGAGGTGTTCGCGCGGGAGGTGCCGACGGTGACGTTGTTCACCTACCCGACCGTTCGCGCGCTGGCCGCTCATTTCGACGGGACCGGCACAACCGGTTCTCGTTCAGCCGGCAACAGAAGCGCGTTGCTGGCACGGGGGAGGAAATCATGACCGAGTACACAGGACTGGAGATCGCCGTCGTCGGCATGGCCGGCCGGTTCCCCGGTTCGTCCACAGTGGACGAGTTCTGGGCGAACGTGCTCGCCGGCGAGGTCGGCGTGCGCCGCTTCACCGACGAAGAACTCGACGCGGCGGGCGTGTCCGCCGAACGTCGCGCCGAGCCGGGCTTCGTACCCGTGGGCGGTGCGCTGGACGGCATCGAGTTCTTCGACGCCAAGCTGTTCGGCTACAGCCCGCGCGACGCGGCGGTGCTGGACCCGCAGCAGCGGGTGTTCCTGGAGTGCGCCTGGCACGCCCTGGAGCACGCCGGACACCTCGGCGGCGACCAGGAGGTCGGCGTCTACGCGTCGGCGAGCATCGACACCTACCTGCTGCGCCACCTGCTGAACAACCCGGCGGTGCCCGGCGGCCTGCAACCACTGGACCTGCTGCTGGCCAACGACAAGGACACGCTCGCCAGCCGCGTCGCCTACCACCTGGACCTGACCGGCCCCGCGATCACCGTGCAGACGGCCTGCTCGTCGTCGCTGGTCACGATCCACGTGGCCTGCCAGGCACTGCTGGGCCGCGACTGCGACATCGCGCTGGCCGGCGGCGTCTCGATCCGGCCGCCGGTGCACGAGGGCTACCAGCACACCGAGGGCGGCATCCTCGCCGCGGACGGCCGCTGCATGCCGTTCGACGTGGACGCGCACGGCGTGGTCGCGGGCAACGGCGTAGCGGCGGTGGTGCTGCGCCGGCTCGAGGACGCGCTGGCCGACGGCGACACCATCTACGCCGTCGTGAAGGGCACCGCCGTCAACAACGACGGCGCGGACAAGGTGGGCTTCACCGCGCCGTCCGTGAACGGCCAGGCCAGGGTGATCAGGGCCGCGCACCAGCTGTCCGAAGTGGACTCCTCGACCATCGGGTACGTCGAGGCGCACGGCACGGCCACGCCGCTGGGCGACCCGATCGAGGTGGCGGCGCTGACGCAGGCGTTCGTGAACCCGCCGGAAGCCTGTGCACTGGGGTCGGTCAAGGCGTTGATCGGGCATCTGGACGCGGCGGCGGGTGTCGCCGGGTTCGTCAAGGCCGCGCTGGTGGTGGGGAACGGTGTGGTGCCGCCTAGTCCGTACTTCACGGCGCCGAACCCGGAGACCGGGCTGGAGGGCAGCCCGTTCTTCGTCAACCGGGAGGTCCAGGGGTGGCCTGGGTCTTCGCCGCGCCGGGCCGGGGTCAGCGGGTTCGGGATGGGTGGGACCAACGCGCACGCCGTGTTGGAGGAACCGCCGTCGCCGCAGCCGATGAGGGACGGCCGGTCGCGGCAGCTGGTGGTGTTGTCGGCGGCGGCTGAGGAGTCGTTGGAGGAGGGCAGGACGCGGCTCGCCGAGCACCTGGCTGAGGATGGAGCCGGGGATGGAGCCGGGGATGGCGCGTCGCTCGCGGACGTCTCCCACACCCTGCGCACCGGGCGTCGCCATCTGCGGCATCGGCTGGCCGTGGTGGCGCGTGACCGGGCCGAGGCGAGCGAACTGCTGGCCGCGGGACAGGTGTGGACCGGGTCCGGGGATCGGCGGGACGTCGTGTTCCTGTTCCCCGGCCAGGGTTCGCAGTACGCGGGGATGGCGGAGCAGCTCGACCGCGAGGAGCCGGTGTTCCGCGCCGCGCTGGACGAGTGCGCGGCGTTGCTGCCGTTCGACCTGCGGGCGGCGCTGGGTGACGCGGAACGGTTGACGCGCACGAGGTTCACCCAGCCCGCGTTGTTCGCGGTGGAGTACTCGCTGGCGAAGCTCTGGGAGCACTGGGGTGTGCGGCCGAGCGCGATGCTCGGGCACAGCGTCGGTGAGTACGTGGCGGCGTGTCTGGCCGGGGTGTTCTCGCTGGAGGACGCGCTGAAACTCATCACAGCGCGCGGTGAGTTGATGGACGCGTTGCCGGCGGGGGCGATGTTGTCGGTGCCGGTGGGCGCGGACGAGTTGGGGCTGCCGGAGGACGTGTGCCTGGCGGCCAGCAACGCGCCGGCCATGAGCACGGTCGCGGGCACGTTCGAGGCGATCGAGCGGTTCGAGGCACAGCTGAGTGTCACCAGCCGCCGGTTGCACACCTCGCACGCGTTCCACTCGTCGATGATCGACCCGATGCTGGCCGAGTTCGCCGAGCGAGTCGCCGGCACGAGGCTCCACGAGCCGCAGATGCCGTTTGTTTCCAACGTGTCCGGCACCTGGATCACCGCTGAGGAGGCGACTGATCCCGGTTACTGGGTGCGGCACGCGCGGGAGGCCGTGCGGTTCAGCGAGGGGTTGCGCACGGTGCTCGCCGAGGGGCCGGTCAACGTGCTGGAGGTCGGGCCCGGCAACGTGCTCACGACGCTGGCACGGCAGCACGACCTCGGCGGCAGTCAGGCGTTCGGGTCGCTGCGGCATCCGCGCGAGGACAAGCACGACCTGGAGACCACGTTGTCCACGTTGGGGCGGCTGTGGATCGCGGGTGTGCCGGTCGATCTCGGGGTGCTGACGGCGGACGAGCGCAGGCGGCGGGTTCCGTTGCCGGGGTATGCGTTCCGGAAGGTCAGGCACTGGGTGGACCTGCCCGGTACGACGGCTCCGCAGGTCGAGCCGGAACGGGTCGTGGCTCCCGCACAAGCCGAAGTCCAGGGTGGTGACCTGGCCGTCATCAGCGGGATCTGGCAGGAGCTGCTCGGCATCTCCCGCATCGGGCCGCACGACGACTACTTCGAGCTGGGCGGGCATTCGTTGCTGGCCACCCAGATCCTCGCGCGGATCACGGCGGAGCTCGGCGTGACGCTGCCCGCGGGCGCGATCTTCGAGGCGCCGACGCCCGCGCGGCTGACCGCGTTGGCCGAACGGCACAAGGAACAGCAGCCGGCGGAGGACGACGAGTTCGCGCGGCTGCTCGCGGAGATCCGCGACATGTCACCGGAAGAGCTGCGGGCCGAACTGGACCGCGAGCGGGACGCCCAGGAGATCTCCCAGTCATGACGGACAACCTGACCAGCTCACTGACAGAGGAGCAGCGGCAGTTGCTGGCGCTGCGGCTGCGCAACGCCGACCGCTCGCAGCCCGTGTCGTTCACCCAGGAACAGCTGTGGTTCCTCGACCGTCTCGACCCCGGCAACCCGGCCTATGCGATTCCGTTCGGCCTCAAGCTGACCGGGCCGCTCGACCGGACGGCGCTCGAACTGGCCGTCAACCGGGTCGTGGACCGGCATTCCGCGCTGCGCACGACGTTCTTCGAACGGGACGGCGAGCTGCGGCAACGGGTACGCGACAACGTGTCGATCGCCATCGAGGTCACCGACCTGTCGGCGAACCCCGAAAAGGCGGCGGAAGTCGCGCTGGAGCACGCCCGGCACGTGTTCGACCTGAGCGCGGGGCCGCTGGTGGCGTTCCGGCTCGTGGTGCTCGGCGAGGAGGAGCACCTCCTGCTGGTGACCGCGCACCACATCGTGTTCGACGCGGCGTCGGCCGAGCTCTTCGGCTCCGACCTCGTCGCGTACTACGGCGGGGAGACGCCGCCGGAGCTGACGACGTCGTTCGGCCGGCACGCGGCGGCCGAGCGGCGCAGGCTGACCGACGAGGTGATGGACGAGCACCTCCGGTACTGGCGGGAGAGGCTCGCCGACAGCCCGGCTCGTTCCACCGTGCCGTCGGACCTGCCGCGACCGGCCGTGCAGACGCACACCGGAGGTCGACGTCATTTCGTTGTTCCGCGGGACCTGACCGAACGGCTCGCCGCGCGGGCTCGTGAGCTCGGCGTATCGCTGAACGCGGTGGTGCTCAGCGGGTTCGCGGCGCTGCTCGGGCAGATCACCGCGCAGGAACGCGTGCTGCTCGGCATGCCGGTCAGCGGGCGCGGGCGGCCAGAGCTGGAGTCGATGATCGGCTCGCTGGCGAACATGCTGGTGCTGCGGGTCGACCTGGACGGCGACGTGATCCGTGGCACGCACAAGGCGATCAGCGAGGCGTATGCACACCAGGACGCGCCGTACGCACGGGTGGTCGAGGCCGTCGACCCGCCGCGTGATCCGAGCCAGAACCCGTTGTTCCAGGCCATGCTGAGCCTCACCGATGCACCTGCGGCACGGATGGCCGGCGGGGTCGAGTTCAGTCCGTTCGAGGTTGACAACGGCCTGACCGACTTCGACCTGTTCGTCGTGCTGTCCAGAGTGGACGGTGAGTTGCGCGGCGTGCTCGGCTACAACGCCGACCTCTACCTCGACGAGACCGTCGGCGAGCTGGGCGAGCAGTTCATCGCCGTGCTGACCGAGCTGGCCGCGGGCCGGCCGTTGAGGCCCCGGCAGCGGATCTCGATCGCGGCCACGTTCACCGCGGATCCCGTGCGCGAGCCGTTGGACGTGCTGAACGGCGTGCTGCGGCTGCCGGTCGACGTCGAACTGGCGCCGTACCAGCAGATCGTGCAGCACCTCCTCGCCGGCGCCGGCGGCAGGCTCGCGGATGTCGTGCTGCTGCGCTGGGAAGACTGGCTGCGGCACGGTGACGCGCTCGACGCGAACTGGCAGGACCTCGAAACCGCGGTGACGGCATACCGGCAACGGTCGAGCGCGCCGCTGTTCCTCGTGGTCTGCCCGTCGGAGCAGACGTTCGGGCGGATGGACGACAGGCTGGCCGTGCTCGCGGACCGGACCGAGGGCGTGCACGCGGTGTGGTTCGCGGACTGGGCCGGCGCGCTGCCGGTCAGCGTCACCTTCGACGCGCAGAGCGACAAGCTCGGCCACGTTCCCTACACGCAGGAGATGTTCGCCGCGCTGGCGATCCTGCTGACCCGCAAGCTGCACCCGGACGCGAACCGCCTGCACCTGCTGGAGACCGCGCTCGGCGACCCCTCCGCGCTGGCCGACCGCGCCGCACCCGCGATGCGAGCCGTCTCGATCGACACTCCGCCGGTCGCACCGCGCACTGAAACGGAGCAGCGGCTGGCGAAGGTGTGGCGGGAGGTGCTGAAGCTCGACGAGGTCGGTGTGACGCACGACTTCTTCGCGCTCGGCGGCCACTCGTTGCTCGCGACGCAGCTGCTTTCCAAGGTGTTCGCCGAGTTCGGTGTCGACATCTCGCTGCACGCGCTGTTCACGCACCCGACCGTCGAGGCACTGGCCGAGCTCGTCGACGAGCCTCAGGAAACCGGGCATCCGCTGTCGCCGGTCTCTCGCGCCACCGCCCTCGAACTGTCGGCGATCCAGCAGCGCATGTGGGCCGCCACCCAGCTCGACACCAGCACGACCCGCATGAACACCACGTTCGCGGTGCTGTTGCGCGGTTCGCTGGACGTGTCGGCGCTGCGGACCGCGGTCGCGGAAGTCGTGGACAGGCACGAGATCCTCCGCACCACGTTCGCCGAGCAGGACGGCCGGCCGGTCATGGTCGTGCACCCGGAGCTGGACTGCTGGCTGCCCGAGGCGGTTGGTTCACCGGAAGAGTTCCTGCTGGAACACACGAATCATGTGTACGACCTGGAAAACGGGCCGTTGCTGCGGGTTCGGTTGGTGCGCACCGGTGTGAACGAACACCACCTGCTGCTCGGCATGCACCACATCATCTGCGACAACACGTCGTGGGGCGTGCTGCTCGCCGAGCTGTCCGCCTCCTACGCGAAGGGCGATCTGCCCGAGCTGACCGTCCAGTACGCGGACTACGCGGCGTGGCAGGGCGAAATGCTGACGGAGGCCGCGCTCGAACCGCACATGAACCACTGGCGTTCCTATCTCGCGGACTCTCCGTCACAGCTGGAGGTGCCGGCCGAACGCCCGGAGCGCAACGAAACCGTGCGCACGTCGTCCACGGTGCCGGACCAGGTGGCGGGAGCGCTGAAGGAACTGGCCCGTGCCGAGGGCAGCACGCCGTTCGCCACGTTGCTCGCGGCGTACGCGGTGGTGCTGTACCGGCGCAGCGCGCAGCCGGACGTCGTGCTGAGCGTGCCGCAGCAGGGCAGGCCGCGGCCGGAGGTGGAGCACCTGATCGGCTGCTTCACCGACCTGCTCCCGATCCGGGTGGACCTCGGCGGGCGGCTCACGTTCCGGCAGATCGTGCAGCGGGTGCACCGCGCGATGGTGGACGGCTACCAGCACGCCGACGTGCCGTTCTCCAGCGTCGCCCACGTGCTGCCGCGCCAGAAGGGTCGTCACCCCGTCTACCAGTGCGCGTTCAACTACGCGGACCTGCCGGACGAGGCGATGAGCTGGCCGGGACTCGAACTGGTGCCGCTCGAGGTGCCGGTCACGAGCCTCGACTTCGACCTGTTCCTCACGCTGACGACCGAGAACGGTGAGCTGGCCGCGACGCTGGAGCACAGCGCCGACCTGTTCACGGTCGAGGGCGCGGACGAGCTGCTCACGGAGTTCGTCACGCAGCTCAGTGAGCTGGTCGAGGCGCCGGACACGCAGATCGTCGTCGAACGTGCGGTGTCCACTGTGGATGGCTGTCCGCTGAGCATCATGTCGTCGCGGCCGCTCGAAGGTGCGCTGCCGGTGTTGTCGTCGTGGGCGGACAAGCTAGACCTGCCGCTCACCGTGCGCACGACGCCGGCCGGCCAGATCCTGCGTCCGTTGCTGGACCCGGAAGCCGGGCTCGACGGCGTGGAACGGGAGACCACCGCGCTGGTGCTCCGCTGGGAGGACCTGTTCGACGGCGGTGTCGCGGCGTTCGAGATCGCGTTCGCCGGACTGTGCCACGCCATCGAACGCTGGACTGTGCGCACGGGTGCGGCGCTGGCGGTGCTGGCCACGTCCGAACGCGTGGAGAAGCCGTGGCCCGGTGTGTTCGGGCACGCGGCCGACCGGCTCGCTCGGCGTTTCCCCGCGGTGTCCGTCGTCGATCTGCTGACGGCAGAGGGCAGTCCGGACGTCGTGCTGGGCACCGCGCTCGCCCGGTTGGCGCACGGCGGGGAACTGCCGGAGGACCAGCGCACGACGGAAGCTCCACGCACCGACGAGGAACGGGCGCTCGCGGCGGTCTGGCAGGACGTGCTGAAGCTGTCCGAGGTCGGCGTCCACGACGACTTCTTCGTGCTGGGCGGCGACTCCATGACGGCCATCCAGGTCGTGTGGCTCGCGAACCAGGCCGGGATCAAGTTCACCCCGGCCCAGCTCACGGCGAAGCGGACCATCGCCGAGCTGCTGCGGGTGCCGATGACCGAGGAGCAGCAAGCGCTTGCGGCCGTGTGGTGTGAGGTGCTGAAGCTGGCAGAGGTCGGGCCGCACGACGACTTCTTCGAACTCGGCGGCGACTCCATGACCGCGATCCAGGTCGTGTGGCTGGCGAACCAGGCGGGCATCAAGTTCACGCCCGCCCAGCTGACCGCCAAGCGGACGATCGCCGAGCTGTGCGCGGATGAGGCACCGCGGCTGGTCGACCAGGGACCGGTGGAGGGCGACTTCCCGGCCACGGGCGCTCAGCGCTGGTTCTTCGAGGCGCTGGCGACGTCGATGGAAGCGCCGGCCCACTTCAACCACCCCTACTACCTGCGACTGCGGGTGCCTGCCACGCCCGAGCAACTGGAGCTGGCGACGAGGGCACTGGTGGCGCACCACGACGGGATGCGGCTGCGGTTCCGGCGGGAGGGCATCGACTGGCACGCCTCGCACGGACCGGTCGAGGGCGCGATGCCGTTCGTGTCGTTCGACGTCTCGGCCGCACCCGACCGCGAGCAGGCCATCGAGGACCACCTCAACGAGGTGCACCCGACGCTCGACATCGCGGACGGCCCGCTGGCCAAGGTCGTCCACTTCGGACTTGGGGGCCACGAGCCCGACCGAGTGATGGTGATCTGCCACCACCTGGTGACCGACGGCGTGTCGCGCAGCCTGATCCTGGAGGACTTCCAGAACGCGCTGTGCCAGGTCCTCGCCGGGCAGGCCGTCGACCTCGGTCCCAAGACGACCGCCTTCAAGGACTGGGCGCTCAGGCTCGACGAGTACGCCCGCGGACCGAAGCCGTTGGCGGAGCTGGAGTACTGGGAGCGTCAGGCTCCTGGTGCCGAGGAGATCACCGCTGACCTGCCGGGCCGGAACACGTTCGGCGTCATGCGGGACATCCACACCACGATCGACGCCGAGACCACCGCGCGGCTGCGCGAGCTGGCCAAGGCGCACCAGGTCGGGGTGAGCGACCTGCTGGTCTGGGCGTCGGTGCGGATGGCCGCCGACCGGTCCGGAAGTCCGGAGTGGACGATCGCGACCACCGGCCACGGCCGCGAGGCGTTGTTCGACGGCATCGACCTGTCCCGCACGGTCGGCTGGTTCCAGGTCATGTATCCGATCAGGCTCACGCTGCCAGAAGCGAGTGACACGCAAGCGATTGCGTCGCTGGCCGAGCAGCTCAGGCAGGTGCCCGTCAACGGCATCGGCTACGGTCTGCTCCGATACAACAACCCGGATCCCGCCGTGCGCCGGCGGTTGGAGACCCCGAACCCGCAGCTGACCGTCAACTACGCCGGTGCGTTCGGCTTCACCGACCTCTCCAGCGCCGACGAGCTGTTCGACCTGTGCCAGTCCGAGCTCGGTGTCCTGCAGGACAAGGGAACCGTGTGGCCAGGCCGGATCGATGTCGTCGGATCGCTGGTCAACGACCAGATCCGCATCGAGATGAACTACGGCACCGAGATGTTCCTGCCCGAAACCGCGCGCCAGATGCTCGGCGACATCGAAGAGCTGCTTCGCCGGCTCGCCCAGAAATGGGACACCGCACAGAACAGGATGAGGTAATGCCCAAGCCTTCGGGATTCGGCGCGTTCACGATCATGTGGGTAGGACAGCTGCTGTCCGCGCTCGGCACCCGCATGACGAACTTCGCGCTCAGCATCTGGGTGTGGCAGCACACCGGCTCGGCCACGTCGATGGCGCTGATGATGTTCTGCGGCTTCGGTTCGACCGTGCTCTTCAGCCCGATCGCGGGCAGCCTGATCGACAAGTGGAGCCGCAAGACGTCGATCATCGTCAGCGAGATCGGGTCGATCGCGGTCACGTTCATCCTGCTGGCGTTGTTCCTCACCGACTCGACCCAGCTGTGGCACCTCTACCTCGTCAACGTGCTGACCGGCGCGCTGCTCGCGATCCAGGGGCCCGCGTTCGGCGCGACCATCGCGTTGATGATGGAGAAGGGCAAGTTCCTGCGGGCCAACGCGATGATGTGGTCCGTCAAGAGCTTCCCGGTGATCTTCGCGCCGGCGTTCGCCGCCACCCTGCTCGGCCTCACCGGCATCAAGCTGATCCTGTTCATCGACGGGCTCACCTACGTGGCCGCGATCATCACGGTGCTGGTGGTGACCATCCCGCGGGTGCCGGGACAGGACCGCGAGAAGACCACCTTCTGGCAGGACTGCGTGTTCGGGTTCCGCTACATCGTCGAACGTCCGCCGTTGCTGGCCGTGCAGATCGTGCTGTTCTCCATCAGCCTCCTGGCCGCGCTGGCGTGGGCGCTGATCGTGCCGCTGGTGCTGGCCAGGACTCTGGGCGACGAGGGAACGCTGGGCCTGGTGCAGAGCATCGGCGCGGTCGGTGGTGTGCTCGGCGGTACGTTGCTCGCCTTCATGAAGCCGCCGCGCCGCAAGATGCTGGTGGTGCTGGGCGCGATCCTGGTGTTCAGCATCGTCGGCCGGATCGTCTACGGCGTGGGTGACGGCCTGATCGCGTGGGCCGCGGCGATGTTCTTCGTCGAGCTGACCATTCCGTTCATCGACGGTCTCGCGCAGACCATCTGGCAGGAGAAGGTCGACCCTGCCGTGCAGGGACGTGTGTTCGCGGCTCGCAACTTCTTCGAGAACCTCTCGGTCCCGATCGGTTTCGCCGCGGCGGGTCCGTTGGTGGACAAGGTGCTCGAGCCAGCGATGCGCGGAGACACGGCGCTGGCGGACACGTTCGGCTGGCTGGTCGGCACGGGACCGGGCTCGGGCATCGGGCTGCTGTTCGTGGTCGTGGGTGTGCTCGGCGCGGGTGTCGGTGTCGTGGGCTTCCTGAGCCGCAACGTTCGCGAGGTCGAGACGCTCGTGCCCGACTTCGAGCCCGAGCCGGAAATCAAGCTGCTCGACCGTCAGCCCGCGCTCGCCGACTGAGAAGGGGGAAAGCACATGACTTACCGAGTTGTCGTCAACGACGAAGAGCAGTACGCGCTCTGGCCGGCCCACAAGGACAACGCGCCCGGCTGGCGGGACGCGGGTGTCAGCGGTTCGAAGGACGAGTGCCTGACGCACATCGGTCGCGTGTGGACGGACATGCGCCCGCTCAGCCTGCGGGGGCGGTCATGACCTTCGTGGACGTGGTGGCCGGTGCGCTGGACGTCGATCCGGAGCACGTCACCGACGATGCCGGCCAGGACACGCTGTCGACCTGGACCAGCATGCGGCACATCCAGCTGATCGTGACGCTGGAGGAGGCCTACGACCTGTCCTTCGACTACGAGGAGATCGCGGACGCGCGGACCGTGCGGGACGTCCGGGAAGTGCTGCGGGCCAAGGGGGTGGAGGTCTGATGGACGACCTCGCCGCAGTGCGGTCCCGCTGGGATTCGGTGAACAGGACGGACGTGCGCCCGCTGGTGTCCGTCGGCCTGCTGGCCAGTTACACGATCGACCCGGTGCTGCCCTACCTCGGGGTGGCGTTGCACGACGCGGGCCTTCCCGTTTCGTTCCACACCGCGCCGTTCAACCAGATCGTGCGGCAGTGTCTGGACGACTCCTCGGTGATGTCGGTGGCGCGACCGGACGTGCTCGTGGTCGCGCCCCGTTTCGAGGAGCTGGGTGCTGAGCTGCTGACAGTCGTGGACGCGGCGGTCGCGGCGGCCCGGCGCTGGGGGTCGTTCCTGGTGGTCGTGCTGCCCGCGGTGCCGGAAGAGCGGGTGTACGGGCACCTGGACGACGGCAGGGCCAACGGCACGGCCGCGCAGGCCTACGAGGCGCGCGAAACGGTTCGGGCACTGGTCGCGGATCGGCCGGACGCCTGGGTCGTGGACGCGGAACAGGCCGTGCGCTCGGTCGGTACTCGCAAAGCGCATCACGCCACGATGTTCAAGTTCGCGAAGATCCCGTACACCGAGGCGGTGTTCGCCGAGTTGGCTGCTCAGCTGGCCGGTGTGCTCCGTGCGGTTTACGGGGTGACGCCGCGAGTTGTCGTGGTGGAGCAGGAGTCGGTCGCCGCGTTCGACGAGCCGTTGAGGCTGTTGCGCGAGTCCGGTGCCCAGGTGGTGGTAGGGGCGGAGCAGGTTGCCGAGTCCGCGGTTCTGCTGCGGCTGGGTGCCAAGGCCGAGGCCTGGCCGGGCGAGCTTCTGCGGTCCGGACTGCTGGACCGCCTGCCGCCACCGGAAGCCGCTCCGCAACGGGCTCGGCGGCCCGCGCAGACCACCGTGTCGCTGGCCGACTTCGTGGCCGGCCTGAACGTCGAGGTCGACCTCGAACCGGTAGGCCCCGGCTCGTCCGCGAAGGCCGTCGAGGTGGTCTCCCGGGCCAAGGACTTCACCCTCGGCACCGAGACGCTCGACCTCACCGAGGACCGCGAGGTGCTCGCGGTGCGGGTCAGCGACAAGTTCGGCGCATACGGCATCGCGGGCGTCGTCGGCTTCATCCGTGAGGGCGACAGGCGTGTGGTGGACGTGTTCTCGCTGTCCTGCCTCGTGCTCGGCAAGGGCGTGGAGGACATCGTGCTGCGAAAGCTCCTGGAAGAGCCCGGTGAGGTCGTCTTCCGGCACCGGCGCACCGCGCACAACCAGATCACCGCCGGATTCCTCACGGACGCCGGAGCCACCATCGAGGAGATCCCGTGACTGTCCACTTCGGAGTTGTGTCGCTCGGGCACGTGCTCGGCGAACCCGTCGACGTGGCGTCAGCCGCCGCCGACTACACCAGCGACGTCGATCGTGCGCTCGGCTGGGGCTACAAGTCCTTCCACCGCGCCGCGGACGGGGTCGGGCTCACCGACCTCGCCGCGGAGGCCGGTGCGAAGGCGCTGAGCAGCGCGGGTGTGCAGCCGCACGAGGTGGATCTCGTCGTGCTGGCGATGTCCGACCTGTCCGAGCACCTCTACTGGGACGCGGCCGGCGCCACCCAGGCGAAGATCGGCGCGCACGGGTCGGAGAACGTCCTGCTGACCCAGGCCTGCGGTGGGGGAGTGGCGGCGTTCGACATCGTCGGCGGCAAGTTCGCCACGCACCCCGACTACCAGACGGCGTTGATCATCGGCGCCAACCGGGTGTGCGAGCC
This sequence comes from Lentzea miocenica, assembly GCF_033949945.1. NCBI lineage: Bacteria > Bacillati > Actinomycetota > Actinomycetes > Pseudonocardiales > Pseudonocardiaceae > Lentzea > Lentzea miocenica. The sequence goes on along the minus strand of NZ_JAXAVW010000013.1, from coordinate 84,243 downwards.
GTACTGGAACCGCATGGAGATCAACACCAGCATCTTCTCGGACGGTGCCGCGGCGGCCGTGGTGAAGCGCGACCACCCGCGCAACCGCTGGCTGAACACCGAGATCATCAGTGACGGCCGGTACGCCGACTTCATGATGATGGACGTGGGTGCCGCGGCCCGGCCGTTCGCCGGCCAGGACGACATCGGCGTGAAGAGCCCGCAGAAGCGGCTGGAGGAGTTCTTCGCGGGCGACATCCGCAAGATGTTCGAGTTCGTCTCGACGATCCGCACGAACAACCACGAGGTGGTGCGGCGGGCCTGCAAGCGTGCCGGCGTCACGCCGGGTGATCTGCGCAAGCTGCTGCACCTGCACGACAGCGTGCCGGCGATGACGTTGCTGGCCAAGGACCTCGGCATGGGTCCTGAGTGGACGAACTCCGAGGTGGCGCGGGCGCACGGCCACGTCGGGTGCGCGGACCAGCTGATGTCGCTGGAGCACTACCTGGCCAACGACGAGCTGACCGAAGGCGACGTCGTGGCACTGACCAGCACGGCCAGCGGCATGCACTGGCTCTGCACGCTTCTGGCGATCTGACGGGGGAGAACCGATGGAGACCAAAGAGATGCTGGCGCGGATCCGCCAGTTGACCAAGCCGGGCGCCGCCGCTGATCCGGCGTTGCTGACAGATTTGCGGCAGGTGACGGACATTCCGGCGTTGCTCGAAGCCGGACGACTGCTCGCGAAGGTACCCAGCGAGCTGCTGGGCAGGCTCAAGCCGCTGCGAGTGGCGATCACCGGCACGTTCACCGCGTCCGGTGTGGCGCCGCTGCTGCGCGTCGCGTTGCTGGGCAAGGGGATCGCGCCCGAGATCCACGTGTCCGGCTTCGACCAGCTGGCCGTCGACCTGAGCAGCCCTTCGTCACCGCTGGCGGCGTTCGAGCCGCAGGTGACGCTCTGCCTGCTGCACGACGACTGGTTCGTGCCTTCCGAGTGGGACGACCTGGACGAGTTCGGAAACGCCGTTCGCGGCCGCTGGTCGATGTTCGACAACCTCGTCGGCGCGTTCACCGAACGGTCCGGCAGCGCGGTTCTCGTGCACACCGTGCCGCTGTCGCCGGTCGAGATGCGCGGTGTCGTGGCGTTCGACGGCCGGGCCGCCCTGGGCCGCGCGTGGCGTGACCTGAACAGCGACCTGCTCGGCATGGCCCTGCGCCGCGACCAGGTGCACGCGCTGGACTTGGAGGCGTACCTGGTCGACGCGCCGGCCCGGCTGCGCGACGAGCGGCTGTACCGGTTCGCCAGCGCGGCCTGGACGCCCGAGGTCGAGTCCGTCTACGCCTTGGAGGCGGCCAACTTCTGCCGTGCGTTCCTCGGCATGGCCAAGAAGGTCCTCGCGCTCGACCTGGACAACACGCTGTGGGGCGGTGTCGTCGGTGACGACGGCCCGAGCGGCATCCAGATCGGGTCGATGTACCCCGGCAACGCGTTCCGCGAGATGCAGCGCCGGGCCGTCCAGCTGCGCAAGCAGGGCGTGATCCTGGCGCTGTGCAGCAAGAACGAGGCCACGATCGTCGACGAGGTGCTCAACGACCACCCGGACCTGGTGATCCGTCCCGCAGACATCGCGGCCCGCGCGGTCAACTGGCAGCCCAAGGACCACAACATCCGCGGGCTGGCCCAGCAGCTCAACCTGGGCCTGGACAGCTTCGTCTTCGCCGACGACAGCACGTTCGAGACCCAGCTGGTCCGCGGCTCGATCCCGGAGGTCACCGTGGTGCACCTCAACGGCGACCCGGCCGACCACGTGACGGCGTTGCAGCGCACCGGTTCGTTCGACGTGCTGACGACGACCGCGACCGACCGCGAGCGCACCCAGCTCTACAAGGCCCGCGCCGAACGCACCGAGTTCGCCGACTCGTTCAGCTCGGTGCAGGACTACCTGCGCAGCCTGGAGATCCAGGTTTCTGTTCGGGAGGCCGACGAGTTCAGCCTGCCGCGGCTGATCCAGCTCGGCCAGCGCACCAACCAGTTCAACATGATCGGCACCTCCCACGCCGAGGCGCGCACCCGCGAGATGGCCGCGTCCGACGACCACCTCGTGCTGGTCTTCGAGGTGGCGGACCGGTTCGGCGCCGAGGGCATCGTCGGCGGCGTCTGGGTGTCGAAGCACGACGACCACTGGCTCGTCGAGAACTTCGTGATGAGCTGCCGCGTCTTCACCCGCGGCGTCGAGCACACCGTCGTCCAGCACCTCGCCGACCGCGCGATTTCCTCAGGGGCGTCCCGGTTGGAGGCCGGCTTCAAGGCCACCGAACGGAACAAGGCCGCCGCCGCGTTCTACCCCGACGCCGGCTTCGAGCCGGTGTCCGAAGGCCGTTACACCCTGCCGCTGCTGCCTCGGCCGCAGATCAGTCCTGATTGGACGAACCTCGTCGTGGAAATGGAGTCAGCCGATGTCTGAGGTGTTCGTTGAGGTCGTCGACCTGGTCGGCCAGGTGACGGACCTGCCGGCCGAGGACATCTCGGCCGACGCGCGGTTCGACACGCTCGGCAACTGGACGAGCTACGACGCGCTCCGCCTGCTCACCGGCATCGAGCAGAAGTTCGCGGTGCGCCTCGACCTGCAGGAGTACTTCTCGATCAAGGACGTCGGCGGCCTCGTCGCCGCGGTGTCGACGGCACAGGAGAAGTCGGGATGATCCTGCGCATCGACCACGTCGGCGTGGTCACCAACGATCTCGCCGCCGCCGGGCTCGCCCTGGGCCTGATGGACATGAAGAGCACGTACGCCGACGACGTGGACGCATATGGCGTGGCCACCTCGTTCTGGCAGTGCCCCGGCGACCCGACCTCGATCGAACTCGTCGCGCCGGTGCGGGAGGACGCGGCGGTGCACGGCCATCTGGCCAGGCTCGGCCCAGGCCTGAATCACGTGGCTTTCGAGGTGGACGACATCGACGCGGACCTGGCGGCGTTGCAGGACCGCGGCGCGATCCTCGTCGACGAGAAGCCGTGCCAGGGCGGCCGGCCGGGCCTGCGGGTGGCGTTCGCACACCTCGGCCCGTCGACCGGCCTGCTGGTGGAACTCGTGGACTACGGCAACCGGGCTTGAGGGCGGAGGGAGGCCGCGGAACCCGTCTGCGGCCTCCGCTCCGGCTCGTCGGCTACGGCAACCGCGCCTGAGTCTGCTCGGAGGCCTCGGACCCCGCCTGAGGCCTCCGAGCCAGCTCCGACTTGCGGCGGGTCAGCACCAGCGGCCCGTCCTCGGTGATCGCGATGGAGTGCTCCGAGTGGGCCGTGCGCGAGCCGTCGGCGGACCGCAGGGTCCACCCGTCCTCGTCGAAGATGATCTGGTCGGTCGTGGCGGCGAGCCACGGCTCGATGGCGATGGTCAGGCCGGGCCGCAGCTTCATGCCGTGCCCGCGCCTGCCGTTGTTCGACACGTGCGGGCCCTCGTGCATCGTGCGGCCGAGGCCGTGCCCGCCGAACTCCAGGTTGGGCGTGTAGCCGTACCGGGTGGAGACCTCGCCGATCGCGGCGGAGATGTCGCCGATCTTGTTGCCCGCCTGTGCAGCCTCGATGGCCGCCTCCAGCGCCTCCTCGGTGGCCCGGATGAGGTGCAGGTCTTCCTCTCGCGGGGTGCCGACGATGATCGACAGCGCCGAGTCGGCCACCCAGCCGTCGATGCTGACGGCGATGTCCATGGTCAGCAGGTCGCTGTCCTGGAGCACGTAGCTCTTCGGCAGGCCGTGCAGCACCGCGTCGTTGACCGACAGGCAGATGACGTTGCGGAACGGGCCCCGGCCGAACGACGGCGAGTAGTCCCAGTAGCAGGACTCGGCGCCACGCGTCTTGAGCATGTCGCGCGCGTGCAGTTCGAGGTCGAGCAGGTTGACGCCGACCGCGGCCACCGTGGAGAGCTCGTCGAGCACCTCCGCGATGAACTGACCGGTGACGTGCATGCGCTCGATCTCCGCTGGGGACTTGAGTTCGATCAACGTGATCCTCCGTACGACGGTGTGCCGGTATAACTATACCGCCTTAGCGGAGACGGCTGAACAACACCACCCAGGAGGGGGACGCGCGTTGCACAACGCGGGTCGCCTCAGCACAGTGCCTGGTCATGAAGCAGGTGTTGCAGCACAGGATCGACTCGACGTTCGCCCACTACGACGTCAACGGCAACGGCGTCATCGAGCTCGCGGACGTCTACGCGCTGGCCGACCGGCTGCTGCGGGCGTTCGGCGAGCCGGCGTCGTCGGAGCGGGGCCGCGATCTCGTGGAGGCCTACGACCGGTTCTGGGAGATGCTGGTCGACCACTGCGACGCTGACCGTGACGGTCGCATCGGGCCGGAGGAGTACCGCGACGCCATGATCGAGATGGTCGTCGAGGGCGGGCCGATCAACATGGGCTTCCTCGAGATCGTGCAGTCGTTGCTCGACCTCATGGACACGAACGGCGACGGGCGGGTCGACGCGGACGAGTTCCAGGTCCTGCTGAAGGCGCGCGGGCTCGGCGCGGACGAGTGCGGGCTGGCTTTCGCGCACCTCGACACCGATGGGGACGGCGCGATCAGCGTGCAGGAATACGTTGCGGCGGTGCGGGACTACTACACGAACCCGGCAGAGGACACGCCCGGCAGCTGGCTGTACCCGAAGGCGTTGCAGCGCACCTGACGGGCGTGTCCTGGCTGGGTCAGGACCGGATGAACTCCAGCAGGTCGGCGTTGATCACGTCGGCGTGCGTGGTCGGCATGCCGTGCGGGAAGCCCGGGTAGACCTTCAGGGTCCCGTTCTTCAGCAGCGGCGCCGAGAGCAGCGCGGAGTCGGCGATCGGGACGATCTGGTCGTCGTCGCCGTGCATCACCAGCGTGGGCACGGTGATGGCCTGCAGGTCCTCGGTGAAGTCGGTCTGCGAGAACGCGACGATGCCGTCGTAGTGGGCCTTGGCGCTGCCCATCATGCCCTGGCGCCACCAGTTCTGGATGATCGCCTCGGACGGTTCGGCGCCGTCCCGGTTGTAGCCGTAGAACGGGCCGGACGGCAGGGCTCGGTAGAACTCCGAGCGGTTCGCGGCGAGCTGCGCCTGGAGGTCGTCGAAGACCGCTTTCGGGAGCCCGCCGGGATTCGCGTCGGTCTGCACCATCAACGGCGGGACCGCGCCGAGGATGGCCGCCTTGGCGACGCGGGATTCGCCGTGGCGAGCCAGGTGGTGGACGACTTCGCCGCCGCCCGTCGAGTGTCCGATGTGGACGGCGTCGTGCAGGTCGAGGTGCTGGGTCAGTGCCGCGAGGTCGTCGGCGTAGTGGTCCATGTCGTGGCCGTCGGCGACCTGGGACGAACGGCCGTGGCCGCGGCGGTCGTGCGCGATGACACGGAAGCCGTGGCCCAGGAAGAAGAGCATCTGGGTGTCCCAGTCGTCTGACGACAGGGGCCAGCCGTGGCTGAAGACGATGGGCTGACCGGTGCCCCAGTCCTTGTAGAAGATCTCGACACCGTCGGGGGTGGTGATCGCGGGCATGTCGTTTCTCCGTCCTCCGTCGCTTCCAGGAGCGACTCTGGTCGAGCTACGAACAGAACAGAGCCTGTCAGATGACCGGCGTGGTGACTGCGGTCGTTCGGCACCTGGATTTGGTCACAAGGCAACGCCACGGCGTGCGCCGGGACGACGACGAAGTCCGCCGCCGTCCCGAACGCCCGGTACGACTTGCTTGCTAACGGGCGCAGCGGTAGCTCGAAGCGGCCTTCGGGTCGCCGTAGGTGTAACGGGAGACCTGCGGGTACGGGCACAGGTTGCGCTGGCTGTCGGCGGTGGCCGCGGCCAGGGTCGCCGGCGCCTTGCCCTTCTCGACCCAGTCGACGAGTGCGCCGAGCGGATTGGTGGGCTGCGGGCCGTTGCCGCCGAAGCAGTGGTCGACGCCGGGCGCCGTGAACAGGCGGTAGAAGTCGTTCACGGCCGATCGCGGTCGGTCAGTTCATCAGCGCGCCGCCCGTCCCCGTCGCGCCCCGCCGGAAGCGCCCGGTCGGCCTGATCCTCTCGGCGACGCTGGTCCCGCTGTTCCTGGTGGGCGCGCTGGTCCTGTTGTACTTCACCGTGTTCAAGCCGATGTTCACCACCATCGGCCTGACCGACGGCCCCGCCAGCACACCCGCGATGCAGCCGGTCCTCACCATGGGCCCGGACGGCGACCTCAAGCACGACTCGCTGATGGCGTTCCGCAACTCCTGCCTGACCTGGCTGCCGGCGAAGGACGCCCGGAAGATCGAGTCCAAGGACCGCGTCGGCTGCTACGCGGAACACGACGTCGAGCTGCTGGACACGGTCCTCGCGAACACCGAGATCGAGAAGGACGTGCCCTATCCCGGTGTCGAGGAGCTGACCAAGATCGGCGGCACCGGCTGCACGCGCACCTTCCTGTCGTCCAAGGTGAACGGGCAGGACAAGGAGAAGACGCTGCGGTACTGGGTGATCATCCCGACCGCGGAGGCGTGGAAGGTGAAGACCGAGAACGGGTACCGCAGCTCGGACCGGTTGATCTACTGCTTCGTGGGCAAGGCGGACGGCACGAAGCTGGTCGAGCCGCTGATGAAGCAGTAGCTGTCACAAATCCTCCTGCCTGTTGGGTGTAGTCAGAGGCGATTTGATCAAGAGTTGGTGGTACTTGCAGACGGCATCCAGCCGGCGATAAGTGGATCGACGCGAAGGCGTCAGTCCTCGACGACGATGGCCGAGGCCGGGCACACCGCCGCGGCGTGCCGGACGTCCGCCAGCCGGTCCGACGGCGGGCTGGCGTCCAGCAACGCCACCAGGCCGTCGTCGTCGTTCTGGTCGAACACGTCGTCGGCGGCCAGCACGCACTGCCCGGCCCCGACGCACTTTCCCTGGTCCACCACCACCTTCACGCCGACCTCCAGGTGACGGGCAGCTCGGCGACGCCGCCGGTGAGCGTGGCGCGAACCTCCAGCGCGTCGAGGTCCTTGGCCAGGCGCAGGTCCGGCAGGCGGCGGGCCAGGGCGGAGAAGACGACGCGCAGCTCGGTGCGGGCCAGCGAGGCGCCGATGCAGAAGTGGGCGCCGTGGCCGAAGCCGAGGTGTGTCCTTTCCGGACGGTCCGGGTTGAACTCCTCGGCCTCGCTGTACACCTCGACGTCGCGGTTGGCCGCGTTGATCGAGAGGACCACCGCGTCGCCGGCGAGGATCGTCACGCCCGCGATGTCCACGTCCTCGCGCGCGTACCGCAGCAGGCCGAGGTCGCCGGGTGCTCCCAGGCGCATGACCTCCTCCACCACCGCGTCCACCCGGCCGTCCGGGTCGGCGGTGAGGGCTTCCCAGCGGGAACGGTCGGTGAGCAGGAACAGCACGCCGAGGCCGATGCGGTTGACGGTGGTCTCGTGGCCCGCGAACAGCAGGCCGACGCAGAGCCGGACCATCTCCTCGTAGTTGAACGACGGGTCCTCGCTCTGGGCGCGGACGAGGTCGGAGATCACGTCCTCACCGAGCTGCCCGCGCTTGCTCTCGACGAGTCCGACCATGTAGCGGAAGAACTCCTCGCGGGCCCGGTGCGCCTCCTCGCCGATCTCGGTGCCCGCCATGCGTTCGGACAGGGACGCGAACTGCTCGTTGTCCTCCTCCGGCACCCCGAGCAGCCGGCAGATCATGGCCACCGGCAACGGGAACGCGAGCCCGCGGTGCAGGTCGACCACGCCGGTGGTCTCGTGTTCGGCGGCGAGCCGGTCCAGGTATCCGTCGACCAGCTCCTCCATGTTCTCGCCCAGCATCCGCATCCGCTTGGCGGAGAACGCGGGAGTCAGCAGGCGGCGCATGCGGGTGTGGTCGGCTTCCTCGGTCGAGTACTCGCCGGTCGGGCCGTCCTGCACGGCCGCGGTGGAGATGCGCGAGGCCTTCTCCGGTTCGGGATGGGAACGGCCGAACCGCTTGTCGCCCAGCAGGAGGCGGACCTCCTCGAACCGGGTCACGAGCCAGGCGGGATCACCGGCGGGCGTGGTCACGGGGGTGATCGGCGCCTCGCGGCGGAGGACCTCGTAGAGCGGGGCGAGCTCGAGGATGTTCGGCCTGGTGAACGGCAGCCGGAGGCGTTCGGTGGCAGTGCTCATGACTCGACCGTAGCGTTTGTTGGCACTCTCTGCCACTAATTGATTCTGCTGGGTGACGTGCTTGAATCGGCTGATGACGGACGTCGCGACAGAAAACGGGACACCGCGCCGAGGGCGGCCCCCGGTGAGCGACGAGCAACGTCAGCGGCAGCGCGTGGACATCTCGCGCCACGCCGTGCGGCTGTTCAGCGAGCAGGGCGTGGCCGCCACGTCGGGGGAGCAGATCGCCCACGCCGCGGGCGTCTCCGAACGCACTTTCTGGCGCTACTTCCCGCAGAAGGAAGCCTGCGTCGAGCCGTTGCTCACCAAGATGGTCGACGCGTTCTGCGCCGTGCTGCTCGACTGGCCGGCCGAGCTCGAACTGATCGACCACCTGCGCGAGGCCTACAGCCCGTTGCTGGACTCGGCGTCCGACGAGGACATCGAGGCGGTGCTGGCCGTCGTGCGGCTGACCCACCACGAACCGGCGTTGCGCGCCGCGTACCTCATGCTTCGCGAACGGGCGGAGGACGCGCTGGCGGACGTGCTCGCGCAACGCATGGGCCGGCCGGTCGTCACGATCGACGTCCGGGTGCGGGCCGCGGCAATGAGCTCCGTGCTCAAGGTCGCCACCGACGACATCGCCCGCGCCTCAGCCGAAGGCATCACGCGGGACGCCCTCGACGCGCACCGCGAGCAGATCGCCGGCGCACTGCGTGGCCTGTCACTGTCGCTGTAGTCAAGCGGTCACCAATGGTCATGCAGTCCGTAGTGAGGAAACTGGACACCTCTTGCAGGCTGGTTCTTAATCTGTCGTCAACTTTCTAAAAGAAACATTCCGCTCGGCGTCGGGGCCGAAACCAGCGGGGGAGGACCGCCATGGCGGTTGCCCGTTTTCAGATCTACAGATCCGCCGCGCGAGCCAGTGTGACGTGGCGATTACTCTCGGCGAACAATCGCGGCCTGGGAAAGGCCGTTGCGCCGTATCCCACGGACAGCGAATGCGCGAAAGCGGTTGCCGAGCTGCGCGAACTCGTTGCGAACGGACGTGCACTGCTGACCAGGGACGCGCAGTTGTGGTCGTGGCGGTTGCAACTCGGCGGCGTCGATCTCGCTGTGTCGTGTCGCAGTTACCAACGGCGACTTCAGGCGCAGTACGCGTTCCGCAGCTTTGTTGAATTGGCAGCCGATGCACCTGTAGCCGGTTTGGAGCAATAGCTTCCAATTCGTCGGTCGCGTTCGTTCGTTGTTCACGATCAAGCCGGGGCGGCGACATTTTCACGGGTTGTGCTTGCGTTCGCCTCGAAACCCGAGACAAGAGTCCTCCCGCAACGTCGGAGCCGCCCCGATGACGCAGTTGATCAGTGCCGAGCCGCTCGAGCGCGCCCAGGAACCGGACGGTCCACGCCGCCGGTTCCGCGCGCCGGGTGGCATCGACCGCGCGTTCCGGCTGGTGCTGCGCGCCGCCGGGCTCGCCGTGCTGGTCATGATGGCGACGGTCGGGTTGTTCCTGCTCACCCGCGGCGCCGACGCGATCTCGAAAAGCGGGTTCGGATTCCTCACCACCCAGGCGTGGGAGCCCGACTCGCTCAACTTCGGCATCGCGGCGGTGCTCGTCGGCACGGTGCTGATCGCGTCGGTCGCGCTGGTCGTGGCGTTCCCGCTCGCGCTCGGCGTGGCCCTCTACATCTCGGAATACGCGCCGCGGAAGGCGAAGCGGGCGCTGACCAGCCTCGTCGACCTGATGGCCGCGGTGCCGAGCGTCGTCTACGGCCTGTTCGGGTCGACGTTCCTGCAGTGGCAGGGCGTGGACGTGCCGCGGTGGATCTCCATCCAGTTCGGCTGGATCCCGTTCCTGCACGTGGACGGCGCGAACCCGGACGACCCGCTCGCCACCGACTCGGCCTACGTCACCTCCACGTTCTGGGCAGGCTTGATCGTCGGGTTCATGGTCATGCCGTTCATCTGCTCGGTGATGCGAGAAGCGTTCAGCACTGCGCCACAAGGAGAACGCGAAGGTGCCTACGCGCTCGGTGCCACCAGGTGGGGCATGATCCGCAGTGTCGTGCTGCCGTTCGGGCGCAGCGGCATGATCGGCGGCACCATGCTCGGTCTCGGCCGGGCCATGGGCGAGACGATCGCGGTCGCGATGATCATCGCGCCGGTCTTCACGATCCAGACCCAGATCCTCGGCAGCGGCGGCAACTCCGTGTCGGCGCTCATCGCCTCGCGGTGGGGCGCGGCCAGCCCGTTCGGGCTCTCCGCGCTGATGGCCGCCGGGCTCGCGCTGTTCCTGCTCACCCTCGTCGTCAACTTCGCCGCCTCCGCGGTGATCGCCCGCAGCAGATCTGGGCAGGGATCCTGATGAGCGCTACCAACATGATCGGCACGGAAGTACGCCGCGCCACCAACAGCGCCAGACGCACCGACATCACGGCGGTGCTGGGTTCCCTGACGGCCGCCGCCGCACTCACCGGGTTGCTGTTCGACCAGATCGCGCCGTTCTCCGGCGTCGTCGGGTTCGTCGCCATCGCCTACGCGGTCTTCCTCGCCCTGTACGCGTTGATGGTGTCGCTCGACGACGATTCGCTGGCCGTGCGGGACAAGCTGGCGTCGGCGGTCGTGCACAGCCTCGCGCTGATCGCGCTGGGAGCACTCGTGTTCATCGTGATCTACCCCATCTACATGGGCGTGGAGGCGTTGGGGCACCTCAACTTCTTCACCGAGGACATGGCCGACGCCGGCACGCTCGACCCGCTGGAACTCGGTGGTGTGCTGCACGCCGCGGTCGGCACGCTGGAACAGATCACGATCGCCCTGGTCATCACCGTCCCGTTGGGACTCACCTGCGCGATCTTCCTCAACGAGACCAGGGGAATGTTCACCCGGCTCGTGCGCACGGTGGTCGAGGCGATGACCGCGCTGCCCTCGATCGTCGCCGGTCTGTTCGTCTACGCGTCGCTGATCCTCGTGCTGGGCTTTCAACGCTCTGGTTTCGCCGCGGGCTGTGCGATCAGCGTGATGATGCTGCCGATCATGATCAGGGCCGCGGACGTGGTCGTCCGGCTGGTGCCGAGCTCGCTCAAGGAAGCCTCGTACGCGCTGGGCGCCGGGCAGCTCAGGACCGTCTGGCACGTCGTGCTGCCGACGGCTCGAAGCGGCCTCACCACGAGCGTGCTGCTCGCGACCGCGCGTGGCATCGGGGAGACGTCACCGGTGCTGATCACGGCGGGCTTCACGCCGTTCCTGAACTGGAACCCGTTCGCGGACTCCCAGGTGTCGCTGCCGCTCGCGACCTTCCAGCTGGTGACGTCGTCGGAGGAAACCATGAAACAGCGCGGGTTCGGCGCCGCGGCCGTGCTGATGGCGCTCGTGCTCGTGCTGTTCGTGCTCGCTCGCCTCATCGGCGGCCGTGCCCACGGAGGAAGATGATGAAGAGACTGGCTGTCCTCCTCGCGGTGCTTCTGCTCGCCGCACCACCGGCCCAGGCGCAGAACTACACGCCGATCAGCGGCGCCGGGTCGACGTGGAGCTACAACGCCCTCGACCAGTGGCGCAAGAACGTCGTGCAGTACGGCATGCGGATCAACTTCGCGGGCACCGGCTCCACCGACGGCCGCAACCAGTTCAAGGCGGGTCAGGTCGACTTCGCCGTCTCCGAGATCCCGTACGGGCTCACCGACGCGGGCGTGCGGGACGTGCCACCGAAGGACGGCACGTACGCCTACATGCCGATCGTCGCCGGCGGCACGTCGCTGATGTACAACCTCAAGATCGGCGGCAAGCGGGTCACGAACCTGCGGCTGTCCGGCGAAGTCGTCACGAAGATCTTCACCGGCGGCATCACGTCGTGGGCCGACCCGGCGATCGCGAAGGACAATCCCGGCCTGAAGCTGCCGGACCGCAAGGTCGTCCCGGTGGTCAGGTCGGACGGATCCGGTACCAGCGCGCAGTTCACCGCCTGGATGGCCGCGCGGCACGGCGGGATCTGGGACGAGTACTGCCGCAAGGCCAAGCGCGCCACGCCGTGCGGGTTCACCTCGAACTACCCGCTGATCGCGCCCGCGGTCGGCCAGTCCGGCTCGCTCGGCGTCGCGAACTACGTGCGCCAGGACGGCAGCGAGGGCTCGATCACCTACGTCGAGTACTCCTACGCCCGCAACGCCGGGTTCCCGGTGGCGAAGCTGTTGAACAGCAAGGGCTACTACGTCGAACCGAAGGCGCAGGCGGTGGCCGTCGCGCTGATGCAGGCGAAGATCAACCAGGACCTGACCCAGGACCTCGGTGCCGTCTACACCAACGGCGACGCGCGCAGCTACCCGATGTCCAGCTACAGCTACATGATCCTGCCGATCGCCGAGGGCGGGAAGTTCAACAAGGACAAGGGCCGCACGCTCTCGGACTTCGCCTACTACTTCCTGTGCGAGGGCCAGCAGCAGGCCGACCGGCTCGGATTCTCGCCGCTGCCGATCAACCTGGTGCGCGCCGGGCTCGACCAGGTCGCGCGGATTCCCGGCACCACCAGGCAGAACAAGGACATCAGCAAGTGCAACAACCCGACGTTCTCCGCCGACGGGTCGAACACGCTCGCGACGAACGCGCCACAGCCGCCTGACTGCGACAAACAGGGGACCACGCAGTGCAAGGAAGGCACCGGCGGCGCGACCGAGAACACCGAGAACAACAACAACGCGGCGACCGGCAACAACAACACGAACGGCGTCAACCCGACCGGCAACCCCACAGATGCGCCGGCGGATCCGGCTGCTGTCGGTGAGGACGTGGTCGACCCGGTCACCGGCGAGACGGTGCGGAGGTCGGGGCAGAGCGCAACGGCCACGCCGGTGTCGGTCAGCTTGCGGCAGAACAACTCCTCGCTGCTGATCGTGGTGATCACGGTGCTGATGGTCGTGCTGATCTTCGGCCCGCCGCTCGTTTCACGCTGGATGCGCAGACCGGGAGGCGACCGATGATCAGGATGGTGCTCGCCGCGCTGCTGTTCGTGAGCGCGGTCGTGGTGTGGCCGACCGATGCGGCGGCACAGGACTCCTCGGCCGTCACGGTGTCCGGCAAGGGCGACTTCGCCGGCCTCGAGATCACGGTGGCCCAGACCAGAGACCTGATCAACCAGACCGTGCGGGTCAGCTGGACCGGCGGCGAGGAAACCGGCCCGGTGGGGAGGTTCGCCACCAACTACCTGCAGATCATGCAGTGCTGGGGCGATGATCCGGCGGGCCCGGCGCGCGAGCAGTGCCAGTTCGGCGGCCTCGAAGCGCAGAGCGGGCTGGGGCTCGGCAACTTCACCAAGAGCCGCCAGATCGCCTACAACGACCCGAAGGACCCGCGCGAGCCCACGCCGATCCCGGCGACCGGCGCGGCGTTCACCGAGTTCCACGCCGTGACGGGCAAGAAGACCCCGTCCTACGGCGAGTTCTTCGACGCCGGCACGACCAACGAGGTCCCGTTCGCCAAGACCCGCGCGGACGGCACCGGCGAGATCGACTTCGAGGCGCAGACCGCGCTGGAGGCGTACGGCCTCGGTTGCGGGACCGTCGTGAACAACACCCCGCGGCACTGCTGGCTCGTCGTGGTTCCCCGCGGCGACAAGGAGGTCAACGGGCGTCGTGTCGGCGTCGACCACACCGGCAACAACCTCGACTCGTCACCGCTGTCGCAGTCCAACTGGGAGAACAGGATCGCGGTCCGGCTCGACTTCCGCCCGGTCGGGCGGGCGTGCCCGATCGGTGTCGCGGAACGACCGCTGACCGGGCACGAGTTCGTCGCCGACGCGATCGCGCGCTGGCAGCCCGCGTTGTGCGCCAACGGCGGTTCGGTGTTCGGGTTCACCCAGGTGCCCGACGGCATCGCCCGCGACCAGCTCGGCCTGGACGAGCCGGGCATGGTGTTCACCAGCGAACCACTTGCCTCGCCAGGGAAACCCACGGTCTACGCGCCGGTCGCGGTGTCCGGGTACGCGATCGCGTTCGTGCTGGAACGCCAGTCACGCGGCCCCGAGGTCGAGACCGATCCCAAGGTGTGGCAACGCGATGGCCAGCTGATCACCTCGTTGAACCTCACCCCGCGGCTGGTCGCGAAGCTGCTGACCCAGTCGTACCGGGACGCTGTGCCCGGCAACCAGCCCTATCTGCGACGGAACCCGCGCAGGCTCAACGAGGACCCGGACTTCCTGGCGATCAACGAGGAGTTCAAGGTCTACGGCGCGCTGATGAACGCGCTGGACATCCTCGCGCCGTCGGCCGACCTCGACGCCACGAAGGCGTTGTGGACGTGGATCAACGGCGACACCGACGCCCGCGCGTTCCTGGACGGCTCGCCGGACCCGTTCGGCATGGTCGTCAACCAGAACTACCGCAACCTCGCGCTGCCGTTGCCGAACTACCCCAAAGCCGACCTGAGCTGCAAGGAGCTGGCGTTCCCGCTCGGCCCCGACTGCGCGCTGCTGTCCCGGCCGCTCTCCGCCGACCTGCACGAGGGCGGCCGCGCGATCAGCCGCGGTGACACGCTGGGCAAGCTGCCGAACGGCCTGCCGGACCCGCTCGACCCGTCCAAGCCCGGCTACTCGCGCTCGCCGCGGCAGCCAACGGGAGAGCGCAGCCTGCTGGCGGTCGTGGACACCGCGACGGCTCAGCGGTACGGGCTGCCGGCCGCCTCGCTGCGCAACGCCGCCGGCCAGTTCGTCGCTCCCACCCCGGAGGCGCTCGGCGCGGCCCTGGACCAGCTGTCGCCCACCGAGGTCGCCGGGGTCAAGATCGCGAACCCGGCCGGCAGGAACGTCAGGGCCTATCCGCTGCCGAACGTGACCTACGCGGCCGCCGTTCCGTCCGCAATGGACAAAGCGGCCGGTGCCGAGTACGCGAAGTTCCTGCGGTTCGCCTCCGGTCCCGGCCAGACGCTGGGCGAGGCGGACGGTCAGCTGCCCAGGGGCTACCTGCCGTTGCCGGACTCGCTGCGCAGACAGGCGGGCGAGGCCGCCGCGGTGATCGAACGTGACGCCGGGATCCCGATCACCACGCCGAACGATCCGCCACCGGCCACCGAGAACGTGGTGAACAACCCCGCGCCGACGACGAACGCTCCGGCGAACCCGCCGCAGCCACCAGCCGTGCCACCGGCGAAACCGTCCGAGACGCCGACGCCCAAGCCGGTCGCCGCGCTGCGGGACACGCCGTCGATGCCGGTGAGCTGGCTGCTGCGCCACCTGCTGGCCGTCGCCCTGATCGCGGGCGGACTCGCGACCGTGGCCGGCCCCCTGATGTCGCGGCTTTCGAGCCGCGTGAGACGAGGACCCGAGGAGGTGAGCCAGCCCGGCCCGTGACGGAGATGCCGCTCCGGACACGAGCCGGTCCGACCGGTTGCTTTGTGCCCGGACACCAGTCCGCGCACCACCTTTCGCAGAAAAGGATACGTCAGTGAGCTCGAAGCGTTTGCTTTGCGCTGCCGTCGCCACGATGGCCGCGGCCGCCCTGGTCGCCGCTCCCGCCCAGGCGGACCCGACCGGTACTCCCACCTTCCGCGACATCGTCGCCGTTGGCTCGGACACGACGCAGACCGTGATGAACGGCCTGTCCGACGCCGTCACGATCAACGGCACCAAGGTCATGGGCTCCTACGACGCCCGTGGTTCGGCCACGATCCAGACCAAGGAGACCGGGTGCGTGATCCCCAGACCGGCCTCGTCCGGTGAGGGCGTCAACGCGCTGGTCGCCGCCGTCGAGGGCAACACCGGCTGCGTGCAGGTCGCGCGTTCGTCCTCGAACAGCGCGTCGACCTTCCCCGGCAAGAACCTGACCTACATCCCGTTCGCGGTCGACGCCATGACCTACGCGGTCCGCAGTGACAGCACGGTCAGCAAGAAGCTCACCACGGCGCAGCTCAAGTCGATCTACAACTGCACCGCGCCGGGTGTCGGCACGAACTTCAAGCCGCTGCTGCCGCAGTTCGGTTCTGGCAGCCGTGACTTCTTCCTGAAGCAGCTCGGCCTCACCAACACGGCGACCTACACCACGCAGTTCCCGTGCGTCGTGGACGTCGACGTCAACAACGAGCCGATCCAGGAGCACGTCGGCACGTACCTGACCGACACCAAGCACATCCTCCCGTACTCGATCGCCGTGTACGCCGCGCAGGTCTACGGCAACGCGCCGGCCGCGCAGGGCAAGGCGGTGCTCGCGACGTTCAACGGTGTCGCGCCGACGATCCTCAACACCTCGTCGTCGTTCAAGCGCGACGTCTACAACGTCGTTCCGTCGCCGAAGCTCTCCGAGGCGAACTACAACCAGCTCTTCGTCGGTGGCACCTCGCTCGTCTGCACCAGAACCGACGTGATCACCCAGTTCGGCTTCGGCATCAACCCGAACTGCGGCTCCACGCAGATCGTCACCCCCTGATGGCACGGGAAAGGTCAGCTGTGCGTACGAACTTCCGTCGCCTCGCCGGTGGTGTGGCGGTTCTCGCGGTCTCCGTCATGGCCGCTCTGGGCACCTCGGGCACCGCGCTCGCGGCCCCGCCCGTCGGCAACCTGGGCACGCTGTCGGTCAGCAAGCAGGCCGGCAACGACCTGGACGCCCTGTCCTACACCACTTCCGCGCCGTGTGTCTCGGGCTCGGACGGCTACAACCTGTTCGTCTACGGTCCGGGTGGCTTCACCAACGGCCTGATCGGCACCACGCCGACCGACGTCGGCCACTCCACCTCGTCTCCGATCACCGTGCTGCAGGGCCTGTCGTTCCGCGACATCGCCGTGGACAACACCACGACGATCACGCCCGGCACCTACACGATCGCCGTGAACTGCGTGGACCTGTTCACGCAGCAGGTGCTCGGCACCTTCACCCGTGACATCTACTTCACCAGCGCGACCGCGTGGCAGGCGACCGACCCGAACGCGCCGGTGACCACCACCACCGCGCTTTCGGTGTCCCCGAACGCTCCTGTGGTTCAGGGCACCTCGGTGACGCTGACCGCCAACGTCACCCCGGCCTCGGCCACCGGCGCCGTGCAGTTCAAGGACGGCGCGGGCGACCTCGGCCCCGCGGTCGCGGTGAACAACGGCGTCGCCACGTTCACGACGACCGCGCTTCCCGTTGGCGCACGGCAGCTTTCCGCGGTGTTCACCGGTTCCGCCGGCAACATCTCGGGCTCCACGTCGGCCGTGGTCGCGTACCAGGTCAACGCTCCGGTCGCGACGCCGACCACGACGTCCCTGGCGGTCACGCCCGGTGGCACGGCGGCGCAGTTCAGCACCGTCACGCTGTCGGCGACCGTGGCTCCGGCCGGCGCTGCCGGTTCCGTGCAGTTCGTCGACGGTGCCGCGAACCTGGGCAACCCCGTCGCGGTGTCGGGTGGTTCCGCTTCCTTCACCACCTCGTCGCTCGCCGTGGGCGCGCACAGCCTGACTGCGAAGTTCGTGCCCGCCTCCGGCGCGTTCGAGGCCTCGACCTCGGCCGCGATCCCGCTGGAGATCACGGCGTTCGCCGGTGTCTCGGCCTCGGAGACCATCACCACCGAGGTCAAGGCCGGCGAGCTGCTGATCAGCGTGGCGAACCAGAACGTGACGCTGCCGTCGCCGGTCATGGCCGCCAACGGCTCGCTCCTCACGACCTCCGGTGCGTTGAACCCGATCACCGTCACGGACACCCGTGCCGGTAACCCCGGCTGGAACGTCTCTGGTCAGGTGACGGACTTCGCCAGCGGGGCCAACGCCATCAACGGCGCGAACCTCGGCTGGGCGCCGAAGATCGTCGACAAGTCGCCGGTGCAGAACATCACCGCCGGTCCTGTCGTCGAAGCCGCCAACGCGCTCGTGCCGGGAACCGCTGCTCCGGCCGGTTTCGGTCTCGCGGCCGCCCGCACGCTCGCCACGGCGGCGTCGCTGGGTGGCAACGGCACCGCGAACCTGTCGGCCGACCTGGCACTGAAGGTGCCGACGTCGACGCAGGCCGGTACCTACACCGCGACGCTGACGCTCACTGCCATCTGATTTCCGCCTCGTGAGGGCGGGTTCCGGCCCGCCCTCACGCTCTACCAAGGAGTCAGATCATGCTCTGGCGCATCCTCGTCTCCGGCCTCTTGCTGGTGGGGTTCGCGGTTCCCGCGCACGCCGCCGAACCCGCGACGTTCGGTGTCCGGCCGGCGACCGCGGAGGCGCCGGACTCCCGCAACAACTTCAGCTACAGCGCGACTCCCGGCGCGGTCGTCCGGGACTTCGTCGCTGTCTCCAACGTTTCCGCGCAGCCGTTGAAGCTGCGGGTGTACGCGAGCGACGCGTTCAACACCCCCGAGGGCGGATTTGACCTGCTGCCCTCCGGTCGCGAGTCTGCCGACGTCGGCAAGTGGGTGATCGCGGACCGCCCCGAGGTCGAGGTCGCGCCGCGGTCGACGGTGATCGTTCCCTTCGCCCTGACCGTGCCCGCGAACGCCACGCCTGGTGACCACACCGGCGGCATCGTGGCTTCCTTGACCACGTCGGCCACAGGGTCCGACGGCCAGCGCGTCGCCGTTGAGCAACGGGTTGGTGCGCGCGTGTATCTGCGTGTTTCGGGTGATCTCACGCCTCGGTTGAGCATCGAGGGGTTGACCGCTTCTTACCGCGGGCAGTGGTTCGGCTCCGGCGCGGTCGCCCTGAGCTATGTCGTGCGCAACACCGGGAACGTGCGTCTGGGTGGCAAGCAGCGCATGTGGGTCGAGACGCCGTGGGGGTCCGTTGTGGACGGACCCGCGGTAGCTGATCTGCCGGAGCTGTTGCCCGGTAGCACGTTCCGGGTGAGTGCTGTGGTCGATGGTGTTCTTCCCGCTGGTTGGGTTGACGGTGTGGCGCACATCGAGCCCGTCGCGCCTGCCGGGACCGCGCCGCTTCCCGGTGTCGCCGAAGCCCGCACGACCACGGCCGCTCCGCCCTGGGTGGTCGTCATCGCCTTTGGCTTCATCGCTCTTGTCCTGGTGCTTCTGACCTTGCGTCGTCGAAGGTCGAAGCCTTCTCCGGTCACTCCTGCGCGGGAGGTCGAACGTGTGGGTGCGTAGCGTTCTCGTTGCGTTGTTCTTGTTGCTGACCCCTGGGGTTGCTGCCGCGGCGCCGTTGGGCAAGCTGGTCGTGACGCCGGGGGAGAGCCGTGACGCCGCGCCGGTCCGGCTGACGACCGCCGCCGGCTGTCCTGCCGCCGCTACCGGGTACTTCGCCACGATGCGCGGCGCGGGGCTGCCGGACGCCGGGATCGTCATCGTGGCGAACGGGGACGTCGGCCTCACGCACGACAAGCCGTTCGAGGTGCCGGTCACGTTGACCTTCAAGGATCTCGCGGCCGACAACAACGTCACGTTCAAGGGCAAGTACGAGCTGGCGTTGCACTGCATCGACTCGTTCAGCCAGCAGAGCTTCGGCGCGTTCACCGGGTCGATCGACTTCGGTGCGGACGCCAGGTACGTCGCGATCGGCGAGGCGAAGGGCCCGCAGCGCCCGGCCGCGCCGTTGGCGCCGGAGACGGCCTCCGCGCCGACCGTTGATCCTCAGACCGCTGTTCCTCCTTCGCCGGAAGAGGTGTGGCCCGAGGCCGCTGCCGCTGAGTCCGGTGGCACGCAACCGTTTCTGCACATCGCGATCGGTGTCGTCGGCGGCGGCGTCGTGATCGCTCTCGGCATGGCGCTGTTCCGGCGCCGGCCGTCTTCCCGGGGAGATGCTGATGCGTAAGAGACATCTGTTGGCGGGCGCGGCCGCGGCCCTGAGCCTGGCCGGCCTCGCCGCTCTCGTCGCCGTGATCCCCAGCCAGGCCGAGCCGCCGATCGCGACCCTGGGTGTGCTGTCCGTCCAGCCGGTCTCCGGGCTCGACATCACCGCTCCGACCTACACGACGTCCGCGGGCTGCACCACCGACTCCGACGGCTACAACCTGTTCGTGTACGGCCCCGGCGGGTTCGTGGACGGCCTGATCGGCACCACGCCGACCGATGTCGGGTTCTCCAGCTCCGCGCCGTTCCCGGTGCTGCAGGGCCTGTCGTTCAAGGACATCGCGCTCGACAACAGCACCGCGGTGGTCGCCGGCAAGTACACGATCGTCGTCAACTGCGTGGACCTGTTCACGCAGGAGGTCAAGGGCACCTTCACCCGCGAGCTGTTCTTCACCGACGCCACCCACTACCAGGCGACGGATCCGAGCAGCACCACGTCCACGACCACGACGACCACCACGACCGAGCCGACGACGACCTCTTCGACCACCACAACGACTCAGCCCACCACAACCACGACTCAGCCGACGACCACGACGACTGAGCCCACCACCACAACGACTGAGCCGACGACCACCACGACCACGACGACCACGACAACTCAGCCGACGACGTCCTCGACCACGACCACCACGTCCTCGAGCACCAGTACGTCCTCGAGCACCACGACGTCATCGACCACGACCACCACCCAGCCGACCAGCAGTACGACCACAACCCAGCCGACCACTACCACTTCGAGTCCCGGTGGGTCGTTCACGCTGACGGTCAGCAGACAAAGCGGCAAGGACATCGAGGCGCCGACCTACACGACCTCGACCGGCTGCGGTGACAACGCGTCCGACAACTACAACATGTTCATCTTCGGCCCGGGCGTGTTCCAGAACGGCCTGATCGCCGCGACGCCGTCCGACGTCGGGTTCTCCAAGACGAGTCCGATCGCGGTGTTGCAATACCTGTCGTTCAAGGACATCGCGGTCGACGCGGCCGGCACCATCCAGGCTGGCGACTACCGGGTCGAGGTGAACTGCATCGAGTCGTTCGCGGGCACGAAGCACCGCACGTTCACCGCCGGGATCCGCTTCACGGACGCGACCAGCTGGCAGGTGATCGGCGCGCCGCCGACGACGAGCACCACGCAGCCGACAACCACCACCACGACGACAGGCACGACCACCCAGCCGACAACGTCCACAACGGACACCACGACCGG
This sequence comes from Lentzea miocenica, assembly GCF_033949945.1. Taxonomy (NCBI): domain Bacteria; kingdom Bacillati; phylum Actinomycetota; class Actinomycetes; order Pseudonocardiales; family Pseudonocardiaceae; genus Lentzea; species Lentzea miocenica. The sequence continues at coordinate 63,211 of NZ_JAXAVW010000013.1, read as the reverse complement.
CGCGCCGACGGACACCACGACCACCACCGCGGGGTCGGGGAGCCAGCAGATCGGCTTGGCGGTCACCGGTTCGCCGATGCGGTACGCGATGATCCTGGGCGCGCTGCTGGTCGTGATCGGTTGCCTGGTGCTCATCGTGGTTCGCAGGCGCCGCACATGATTGTTCAAGACGCGTCTCAGGTGCACGAGCAGTCGGACCTGCGGCTGGCCGGCCAGGTCTGCGGCATCCTCGGCGCGCTGCTGCTGTGCTTCGTCGCCCAGTTCACCCTGGTCGGCGCCCTGAAGCACGAACGCGACCAGGACCGCGCCCACAGCGACCTCCGGGTCGACCTGGCCAACGCGACAGCCCCGGTCGCGGCCCTCGACGACGAAGGCCGCCTGATCGAGGCCGGCACGCCCATCGCGATCCTCGAGGTGCCACGCCTGGGCGTCCGCGAGGTCGTCGGCGAAGGCACGTCGGCGTCAGCTCTCGCGTCCGGCCCTGGCCACCTGCGCAGCTCGGTTCTCCCCGGCCAGGCGGGAAGTTCGGTCATCTTCGGTCGGCGCGCGGGCTACGGAGGCCCGTTCGCGCAGATCAACAAGGTCGTGCCGGGCGACGAGATCCGCGTGACCACCGGCCAGGGTGAACACCGCTTCCAGGTCCAGGGCGTCCGGCGCGCCGGCGCACCCCAGCGGCACACCCCGCAGGCGGGCAAAGGCGGACTGACCCTCGTCACCGCGGACGGCCCGTACTTCATGCCGACCGACGTCCTGTGGGTGGACGCGAAACTGACCACCGACGTGGTGCCGAGCTCCGGCGTGCTGCCGTCGTTCGCGGTGCCGGAGAACGAACGCGTCATGGCCAGCGATCTGACCGCCCTCGTCCCGGTCGCGATCTGGGCACTGGTCCTCGCCGCGGGCGCGTTCGCCGTCGTCTACCTCCGGCAACGCATCGGCCGCTGGCAGGCGTGGGTCGTCGGCGTGCCGTTGCTGGGCACGCTCGGCCTCACCCTCGCCGACCACGCCGCCGCCCTGCTGCCCAACCTGATCTGACCTCGGGAGAGTCCCATGCTCGACGCACGTTCGATCTCGGCCTGGTTCGGCGACCGCAAGGTGCTGGACCGCGTGTCCCTGGACATGCCGGCCGGTTCGGTGACCGCCCTGATCGGCCCGTCGGGCTGCGGCAAGTCGACGTTCCTGCGCATCCTCAACCGCATGCACGAACTGGTCCCCGGCGCCACCCTCGCCGGCGAGGTCCTGCTGTCGGGCCAGGACATCTACGACGCGAGCCGCAAACTCACCGACGCCCGCAAACAGATCGGCATGGTCTTCCAGAAGCCGAACCCGTTCCCGGCCATGTCCATCCACGACAACGTGCTGGCGGGCCTCAAACTCACCGGCATCCGCGCCGGCAGGTCCGCAAAGGAGGCGCTCGTCGAGGAGTGCCTCTCGAAAGCCGGCCTGTGGAACGAGGTCAAGGACCGCCTGCGCCAACCGGGCGGCGCCCTGTCCGGCGGCCAGCAACAACGCCTGTGCATCGCCCGCTCCCTGGCCGTGCGCCCCAAGGTCCTGCTGATGGACGAACCCTGCTCGGCCCTGGACCCGACCTCGACCCGCCGCATCGAGCAGACCATCGCCGAACTCGCGCACGAGGTCACCATCATCATCGTGACGCACAACATGCAGCAGGCCGCGCGGGTGTCACAGCAATGCGCGTTCTTCCTGGCCGAGCAGGGCACGCCGGGCGTGATCGTCGAGTCTGGCCCGACCAAGCGGATCTTCGAGGCGCCGTCGGACGAGCGCACGTCGGACTACGTGCACGGCCGGTTCGGTTAGGGATTCCAGTTCGCGAACGCCACGATGAACAAGATGATCAGCACGATCACCACCAGCACGCCGACCGCGCCCGCCCACGCCATTCCCGAGCCGATCGACCGCCACGGACTCGGTGCGGTGGCCCTGAGCACGGCGCCGGCCACGATCAGGCCGATGGTGATCCAGATGAACGCGTAGGCGTACTCGCCGCCCTGCCAGCCGAGGGAGGAGAGGGAGTCCTTCAGGTAGGTGACGACGGCGGCGGCGAGCAGGGTTGCCGAAGCGGCAAAGCCGAGCAACGCGGCGTGCCGGTCGCGGACGATTTGGGTCACGCTTCGAGCGTGCTGGCGGCGATCCCCGGCGGCATCGGTACAACTACTCACGCTTAGAAGTCGGCCATCATCTTTCTGGGGTATCCTGCGGACGTGGGCAGGGCTTCCCGCGCCGAGGCGGCGCAGCACCGCGAGCAGATCGTCACGGCCACCGCGCAGTTGTTGCGGGAGCGCGGGAGTGCCGGCATCAGCGTGCAGGACGTCATGGGTGCCGCGGGGTTGAGTCACGGCGGTTTCTACAAGCACTTCGCGTCCAAGGACGAACTGCTGGGGATCGCGACCGAGGTCGCGTTCGGGTCGATGCTGGCCGATCTCGCGAACCTGGCGGGCAACGACGACGCCTGGGGCCAGCTGGTGGACGACTACCTGTCGGCGCGGCATCGGGACGAGCCCGGAACCGGGTGCCCGAACACGGCGCTCGCGGGGGAATCGGCGCACGCGAGCGGCGAAGCGCCGCTGAGGACGGCGTACGCGGACGGGTTGGCGAAGACCCTGGAGTCCCTCACCACCCTGGAGGGTCTGCCCGCCGATCGGGAGGCGGCTCGCCGCAGGGCGGTGGTCGATCTGTCCACTTTGGTCGGTGCGCTGTCACTGGCCAGGGCCACCGGGAAAACGCCGCTGTCCATGGAGATCCTGGAGACGGTGCGGAGCGAGCTGACGGCCCGGCGGCACCGGTCTGCGTGACCGCGTGCCGCCGCGGCGGGTCGTGGGTCAACCGGCAAGCCCGGCCTTCACGGCGCGGCTGAGGTCGTCGGCGAGGATCTCGGGCAGTCCCGCGGCGAACCCGTCCAGTGCGATCTTGGCGACCTGCTCGGGTGAGGTCTTGTTCTCCGGCGCCACGTAGTCCGCCATGTCGGTGTCCATGTACCCGACGTGCAGGGCGCTGACCTGGATTTTCTGGTCGGCGAGCTCGGAGCGGGCGGCGTTGGTCAACGCCCAGGCCGCCGCCTTGGCCGCCGCGTAGGCGCCGTAGTCGGGCAGGTGCGCCCACGACAGCACGGACAGCACGTTCAGGATGCCGCCACCGCCGTTGCCCGCGATCACCGGTGCGAACGCGCGAATCGTTGCCAGCGGGCCGAAGTAGTGCGTCTCCATCTCGAGCCTGATCGAGTCGAGGTCGCCCTTGGTGAGGTAGGTGTGCGTCGAGATCCCGGCGTTGTTGATCAGCAGCGTCGCGTCACCGGCCTTGGCGGCCGCCTCGGCGATCGACTCCGGTTTCGTGACGTCGAGGTACAGCGGGGTCACGCCGGGCAGATCGACGGACTCCGGGCGGCGGGCGGTCGCGTAGACCTTGGCGCCCCGTTCGAGCAGCTGAGCAGCGAGGACGCGGCCGAGACCGCGGTTGGCGCCGGTGATCACGGCGACTGCGTTGGTGAGTTCCACGGATTTAGATTACAGCCATCATCTATTTTGGCAACTTCGGACCGTGGTCTGATCCCGGCAGGGGTGCTGGTGTCCAGGATTGGGCGGCATGAGAGTTCTCGTGTTGATGGTCGGTCCGGTGGTCTGGTTCGCCGCGTTGCTCGTGCGGCACCTCGGGGTGGAGACGGCCGGGCTGGACCGGGCGCGCTTCGCCGCCGACCCGTTCGCGGCGCCGGAGCAGCTGGCCGCGTACGCGCACGATCCGGGACTGGTCACGGCCGGGTACGCGTTGTTCGCGCTGGCGTCGATCCTGTTGTGCGCCACCGTGATCGTGTTCGCGCGGGAGATCGGCGGGCGGCTGGCCCTGGCCGGAGCGGCGTTGTTCGTGGCGTCGCTCTTCGCCCGCCTGTACTTCTCGGGGATCGATCTGACGGCGTTCGAGCTGGTGGACCGGATGGGTCTGGAGCAGGCCGCCGCGGTCGTGATGGAGTCCTATGTGGACCTTTCGTACGGGTTGTGGCGCATACCGGTGACGGCTTCTGCCGGGTCGATCGTGGGCGCGGTGCTGCTGGCCGTCGCGGGGTGGCGCGCGAAGAAGCTGGGGATCATGCGGTGCTCGCTGCTGCTGTCGTTCGGATGGGTGTTCATGGGGGTGTTGAAGGAGGCCACGCTGGCCGGCGTGCTGTTCGGGGGAGCGGCGGCGGTGGTGCTGTTCGGCTGGTGGGTAGCGTGGCCGGGTGGAAGATCTGGGGAGCATGACCGCACGGCTGGCGGTCCGGTTCGGGCCTGGGGTCGCCGCCTGGTGTGCTGAGGTGCCGGACAGGGTGGCGCGGCTGGCGCAGCGGTGGGGGCTGGAACCGGGGGAGGAGCTCGAACCCGGTGCGGTGTCGGTGGTGTTGCGGTGCCGGTGGGCCGACGGCACGCCCGCGGTGCTGAAGCTCAGTCCTGACCACGAGTTGCTGGCGGCTCAGACCGGGATGCTCGGGCTGTTCGCGGCGTCGGGACGGGTGCCCGCGGTGCTGGCCGCCGACGGGGACGCGGTGGTGCTGCGGGAGGTGCTGCCGGGCACGCTCGCGGAGGACCTGCCGTTCGACGGGCTGCCGCGGCTGTGGGCGGATCTGCTGGCGGCGCTGCACGGTGTGCCAGCGCGGCCGGTCGGGCTGTTGCGGACGCGGTGCGAGGAGTCCTTCGCCCGGATCGGGCGGCGGCTGGCCGATCCGGTGATCGGGGCACGGATCTCCGCGGCCACGTGGGAAAGGGCCGAGCGGCGGTGTGAGAGGTTGCTGGACACGCAGACGTCCGTGTTGCTGCATGGTGACCTGCACCTGGGCAACGCACTCGTCGGCGAACCAGGACTGATGGCCATCGATCCCAAGGCGTGCCTGGGCGATCCGTGTTTCGACGCCGCCGATCTCGTGGTCGCCGGCGCGGGGCAGGAGGGGGTGGCGACCCGGTGCGAGGTGGTGGCGGCCGCCTGTGGGCTCGACGGTGATCGGTTGTTCGGCTGGAGTCAGGTGATCGCGCCGATGCTGGCGATCGCGCACCTCACCCACGGCGGTCCGGAAGCCGCGGTCGAGGAACTGCTCACGGTGTCAGCGTGAGCGCGGCAACCCGGTCGCGAAGGGCGTGAGCGACGGAGTCGAAGCCGTTCTTGACGTACGCGCCCTGCGCCGCGAAGACCGCCTCCGCGTACTTGCCGGTGAACGTCTCGAACGTGTGGTAGCCGCACCGATCGGCCCCGAGCGGTGTGATCACCTGGTCACGTACGCCGAGCAGGCCGGGAAACGTGTCACCGGTGTCGTACCGCAACAACCTGGGCGGTTCGACGACCCGGACGTACTCACGGCTCACCCACGTCCCCTCGCTGCCATCGGGCTTGGGCAGCGTGAGGTCGATCGGCGAGTCGACGGCCAAAGTCGTGGCGACGGCGAGGGTGTACGGATTCCACTGTGGATAGTTCGGGTAGTCGAGCAGCACGCTCCAGACGAACTCGGAGGGCGCGTCGATCTCCACGGTCACGGACTCGATCATGAAATCGCTCATGCCGGCATGTACTCCCCGCCGTTGACGTCCAGCACCGCACCTGTGATCTCGGAAGCCGCGCGGGACAACAGGAACAACACCGCGCCGGCACACGCCTCGTCGGTCGGGATGCGGCCGAGCGGGTTGCGCGCGGCGATCTCGTCGTAGACGTCCTGCTCGCTCACCCCGCGGGCGTTGGCGTTGACTTGCAGGTAGAAACGCACACCCGGCCCGTCCAGCCAGCCCATGACGGCCTGGTTCGCGCGGATGCCGTGCGGACCCAGTTCCAGCGCCATGAACTGGGTCGCGGTCGCCATCGCGGCTTTCGCCACGGCGTACCCGCCCTCGCCGCGCATCGGCTTGCGCGTGGTCATGGTGCCGATGTTGACGATCGAGCCGCGCCCGGCCGCTTTCATGTGCGGCACGACTTCGCGGGTCACGGTCAGCGCGCCGTACAGGATGATGTCCATCGACCGGCGGATCGCCTTCTCGGGCGTCTCCAGCAGGTCGAAGAAGCCGGGGTGCCCGAACGCCGAGTTGACCAGGCCGGTGATCGTGCCGAACCGGTCGACGGCGGTCCGCACCAGCCTCGCCACGTCCTCGGGCCTGCGCACGTCGCACTGCACGCCGACCGCCTCACCGCCGGCCGCCGTGACGTCCTTCTCCACCTGGGTCATCACGTCGGCGGAACGCGCCGCCATCACGACCTTCGCGCCCGCGGCGGCGGCGCGGACGGCCAGCTTCGAGCCCAGGCCGGGGCCGACGCCGGTGATCACCACGACCTCGTCTTGGAGCATCACAGGTAAACCTCCGAGTAGAAGGCGAAGTCGCGCCGCAGCTGGTCCTCGGACAGCCCGAAGTCCGGTGGCGCGTAGGAGTGCGAGCCGTGCCGTTCGGTGCGGTTCTGCTCCAGGTACGCCTCGAACGCCGCGTCGTCGGCGGGCCCGGCCGGCAGGCCCAGCGCGTCGAGCACCTGGCGGGCGACCTCCAGCGGTTTGCTGACGGTGTCGGCGAACCGCACGTCCACGAACCGGTCCGGACGTGCCGCACGCGCGGTGGCGAAGTCCTGCAACGTTCGAGCGAACCGGCCGGACCAGTACTGTCCAATTCGGACCGGATCGACGTTGTCGCTGTACTGCGCCGACATCGCACGCACCATCGAGGCGTACGACGGCACGGCGTTGACCGGTGAGCGGTGGGTCATGACGATCTTGCAGCCCTCGAACTCGCTGAGCACGGTGTCGACGGCGGTCAGGTGGTGCGGTGACTTGAGGACCCAGGGCAGGTCGCGAGCGGGGTGCTGCCACTGCAACACTTGTAGCCACTCGCGCAGCTCACGGTAGGCGGGGCGTTGGTCGGCGGAGCGCAGCCAGTCGCCATAGGTCGGCACCCAGTAGAACGAGTCGTAGCTCATCGACACGAAGGTCCGGTCGAGCAGGATCACGTCCTCCTCCGGGCCGTCCCACACGACCGTGTGCAGGTCGCCGAAGTCGGGGGAGAGCTGGGAGAACATCTGCATGCGTTCCTGGGCACGGCGTTTGCGTTCGGCGGCGTCCGGTCCCTCGCCGGGGAACGGCAGCGGGTAGGCGACCTCCCACGACAGCGTGGAGGTGACCTGCGGTGACGCCGCCAGCAACCGGTGCAGCAGCGTCGATCCGGTGCGCGGCAGGCCGCAGATCTCGGCGGCCACGCGCAGTTCGACGTCGAGCACGGACGGATGCTTGCGTTGCAGTTCACGCAGGCGCAACCGGTCCGACAGCAGTGCGGTCAGCCGGTGCTTGGTCAGCTCGAAACCCAGCGGTGACAGCGCGGCCTCGGTGTTGAGGCTCCCGACGAGCACGTCCAGCGGTTCGCGGAACCAGTCGTCGCCGAAGTCGGAAAGACCGGTCTTCGCGGAGGCCTTCTCCAGCAACTCGTCGACGTTCAGCGCGGTCGTGACCGTCATCGAATCTCCTCAAGGGTTACCACGCGGCACTTGGGGATCGGGTGGTCGGCCGCGCCGAGCCAGCGCAGCAACGCGGTGCCGGAGCTGTGGCCGCAGGTGTCGATCCAGTTCCCGACGCCCGGATCGCGTTCTGCCACCACGATCGTGAGCCTGCCGTCGGCGTCCAGCACCGCCGTGTGCTTGTTGACGGTGATCTTGCGGCGGTGGTCGAGCGACTCCATCCACCAGTTGTCCAGCTGGAAGTTCCAGTACGGGCAGTCCGGCACCTCGGTCTCGATCACCCACGCCTCGCCCGGCCGCAGCGTCCAGTACCCGTGCAGGTAGAAGATCTCCGGATCGCCGCCCGCGCGCTGGAACATCTCCTGGCCGAAGTCGGGAAGTTCGTTGGGGCGTGCCATGAACGTGCGGGTCCAGTGCGCGAACGTGGCCGCGGTGCCGTGCACGGACAACGCCGCCCGCCCCAGCGCTTTGCTGAGGAACTCCGGGGTGAGCTCGGCGGGCTCGGCCGGGCCGCCGATCTGCTCGATGTGCCACTCACCGGGCACTTCGGCGGCCCGGTCGAGATAGGTCTGGCGGACGACGAGTCCGGTGGAGTCCGGCGCCAGCGGCAGCCAGTTCCCGCTCTGTTCGGCGGCACTCGCGATGATCTCCACCGTGCCGTCCGGCGCGACCACGAGATCCGCGTCGGTCAGCTCGCCGGTGGACGCCATGGTGCCGTCCTTGGCGTACCGGTTGGCCTTGGAACCGATGCTGAAGTACGCGATCGTGCCGCGGGTGCCAGTGATCCGGTAGGTCCGGTCGCCGCGGATGTTCGCGGACAGGTAGACGTTGTCCGGGTTGTCCGCGCCGATCTTCACCAGGTCGAGCTCGTGGAAGCGCGGGAAGTCGGGATCGGCGTTGTCCAGGCAGGAGTACAGCATCTCGCGGGTCAGCCGGGCGAGATAGCGGTAGCCCTCCGCGCGGTCCAGCGCGGTGTCCGGACCGGAGAAGACCACCTCGCCGGCCTTCTCCAACGCCCGGCAGAACCTCGACCACGCCTGATCCGGCACGACGGCCCTCCCGAATTTAGAACGTGTTCTAGCGGAACATACCCGATTCTGGACAACGTTCAACAGACGCCGAGCGTGCGAAGTCTCGCCACCACGACCTCGGCGGCGGCCTCCGGGCTCAGCGCCGTGGTGTCGAGCCTGACCTCGGGGTTCTCCGGTGTCTCGTAGGGCGAGTCGATGCCGGTGAAGTTCGCCAGCTCACCTCGCCTGGCCTTGCGGTACAGGCCTTTGGGGTCACGCTGCTCCGCGACCTCCAACGGCGTGTCCACGAAGACCTCGCAGAACTCGTTCTCACCGACCAGGTCGCGGGCCAGTGCCCGCTCGGCCCGGAACGGTGAGATGAACGAGACGAGCACGATCAGGCCCGCGTCGACCATCAGCGCGGCGACCTCGGCGATGCGCCGGATGTTCTCGACCCGGTCGGCGTCGGTGAAGCCGAGGTCGGAGTTCAGCCCGTGCCGGACGTTGTCGCCGTCCAGCAGGAACGTGTGCCGGCCGTCCGCGTGCAGCGCCTTCTCGACCAGGTCCGCGATGGTCGACTTGCCGGCGCCGGACAACCCGGTCAGCCACACCACGCACGGCCGATGCCCGTTGCGCGCGATCCTGGCCTGCTTGTCGACCGTCACGGCCTGCCACCGCAGGTTGGACGACGCGAGCGCGAAGTCGATCATCCCGGCGCCGACCGTGGCGTTGGTCAGCCGGTCGAGCACCACGAACGAGCCGAGATCGCGGTTCGTCCGGTAGCCCTCGAACGGCACGGGTGCGTCGAAGTGCACCTTGTCGACGCCGATCTCGTTGAGCTGCAACGCCTTCGTGGCGGTGAACCCGACGGTGCGGGCGCCGATCTTGGCCAGGTACTGCCGGCCGGGCAGCAGTCCTGTCTCGTTCAGCCAGACCAGATGCGCCTGGAAGGAGTCCGCGACTCCCGGCGGTTCGGCAGCGGCGGCCAGCACGTCGCCGCGGCTCGCGTCCACGTCGTCCGCCAGCACCACGGTGACCGACGACCCGGTCGGCGCCTCGGCCAGGTCGCCGCCCATGGTCACGATCCGGTCCACAGTGGAGGTTCGGCCCCCGGCGCACACCTCGTCACCCTGGCGCAACGTCCCGCGCAGCACCCGGCCGGAGAAGCCGCGGAACGTCGCGTCCGGCCGATTCACCCACTGCACGAGGAACCGGGACGGGCCGTGCCGCTGAGCCGCGACCTCCACCGTCTCCAGCCACTGCAACAGGGTCGGCCCGTCGTACCACGGAGTCAGCTCGCTGCGCCCGACCACGTTGACGCCCTCGGTCGCGGACATCGGCACGCAGGTGATCCCGGCGAAGTCCAGCTCCGCCGCGAACTCCGCGAACTCGGCACGGACATCGTCGAACACCTCCTGCGAATAGCCGAGGAGATCGAGCTTGTTCACGGCCAGCGCGATGTGCCGAATGCCGAGCAGTGAGGCGATGCGGGCATGCCGCCGGGTCTGGCTGAGCACGCCTTTCCCGGCGTCGAGCAGGATCACCGCGGCCTCTGCGGTGGACGCGCCGGTGACCATGTTGCGCGTGTACTGCTCGTGGCCGGGGGTGTCCGCGACGATGAACCGCCGCGCTTCCGTCGCGAAATAACGATAGGCGACGTCGATCGTGATGCCCTGCTCGCGTTCCGCCGCCAGCCCGTCCACCAGCAGCGCGAAGTCCAGCTCGCCGCCGCGGGTGCCGACCCGCCTGGAGTCCGCTTCGAGTGCGGCGAGGTGGTCCGCGTAGAGCAGTTTCGACTCGTACAGCAGCCGGCCGATCAGCGTGCTCTTGCCGTCGTCGACGCTGCCGCAGGTGATGAACCGCAGAAGCTCCATCAGAAGTACCCCTCCCGCTTCTTGCGCTCCATCGACCCGCTCTGGTCGTGGTCGATCAGCCGGCCCTGCCGCTCGGACGTGGTCGCGGCCCGCATCTCCTCGACGATCTCCGGCACCGTCCTGGCCTCACTGCGCACGGCACCGGTCAGCGGATAACAGCCCAACGTGCGGAACCGGACCAGCTCGGTGCGCGGTGGTTCGTGCAACGGCATCCGGTCGTCGTCGACCATGATCAGCATGCCGTCGCGGTCGACCACCGGCCGCGGGGCCGCGAAGTACAGCGGCACCACCGGAATCCGCTCACGCTCGACGTAACGCCACACGTCCAGCTCGGTCCAGTTCGACAGGGGGAACACCCGGATGCTCTCGCCGGGCGCGACCCGCGTGTTGTAGAGCCGCCACAACTCGGGGCGCTGGTTCTTCGGATCCCACTGGTGCTGCGCGGTGCGGAACGAGAAGACCCTTTCCTTGGCACGAGAGGCTTCCTCGTCCCGGCGCGCGCCACCGAACGCGAGGTCGAATCGGTGCTCGTCGAGCGCCTGCCGCAGTCCCTGGGTCTTCCACAGGTCGGTGTGCCGCGCGGAGCCGTGGTCGAACGGGTTGATGCCCAGCGCGACGCAGTCCGGGTTGCGGTGCACGATCAGGTCGAGGCCCAGTTCGGCGGCGGTCCGGTCGCGGAACTCGATCATCTCGCGGAACTTCCACGTGGTGTCGACGTGCAGCAACGGGAACGGCGGTTTCGACGGGTAGAAAGCCTTGCGCGCCAGGTGGAGCAGCACCGAGCTGTCCTTGCCGATCGAGTACAGCAGCACCGGACGATCGGACTCCGCGACGGCCTCGCGGAAGATGTCGATGCTGTCTGCTTCCAGCTGGTCGAGGTGGTCCAGGTGGTTCATGCGAGCACCCCCGCGAGCTCCGGGCGGCAGATCAGCAGGTCGGGCAGCCACGGATCGGGCTGGTTGTAGACCAGCGGCCGTCCGTCGGCGCGGGAGGCGTGCAACCCGGCCGCGCGGGCCACGAAGACCGGTGCGGCCGAGTCCCACTCGTACATGCCGCCCGCGTGCAGGTAGGCGTCGGCCTCGCCGCGCACCACGGCCATCGTCTTCGCGCCCGCGCTGCCCATGGGCACCAGCACGGCGTCGAGCGCTTCTGCCACCCGTTGCGCGAACGCGGGCGGGCGGGTGCGGCTGACCACGATCCTGATCCGGCGGTCGCGTCGTGCCCGCGGGGCGTGGCTCTGCGCGGGCACCGCGACCGCTCCGGCGACGAGGTCTCCTCGCTCCCACAGCGCCACGTGCACGGCCCAGTCGGTGCGGCCGGGCTCCGCGTACTCCCGGCTGCCGTCCAGCGGGTCGATGATCCACACCCGGTCCGCGGTGAGCCTGCTGGGGTCGTCGGGGGCCTCCTCGGACAGCACCGCGTCGTCCGGCCGGTGCTGTTTCAGTTGCGCGGCAAGGAAGATCTGCGCGGTCAGGTCGCCGTCACCCGGTCGCACCCTGACCAGCAACCGGCCCGTCTCGATGGCCAAGCGTCTTGCCAACTCGCCGTCGGTCTCCGCCATGGCACCGACTGTAGGACCAAACCGAACAACGTTCAATATGCGTTCTGAACGTTGTTCAAAGTAGGCTTGACGGGTGAGCACCGAGCAGGCGAATGCCAAGAACACGGCGTGGGGTGACGCGGAAGGCAGGCGGCGCGACATCCTGTCCTCCGCCGAGCTGATCCTCGAACAGCACGGCTACGCGGGTCTGACCATGCGCGCGATCGCGGTGGGGGCCGGCGTCAGTTCCGGCACCGTGTACCAGTACTTCGCCGGCAAGGAGGACGTGTTCGCGGCGCTGATGGAACGCCGGCTGGACGAGTTGCAGCGCACGCTCGCGCAGGTTGACCGTGGCCTCGGGATCGCGGGTGTGCTGCGCGAGATCGAGCCCCAGGTGACGGACCTGTGGCGGCGGTTCGGGCGGTCGGCCGCGCAGTGGGAGGCGAAGGTGCTCTCCGGTGGCCGCCGCGGCAAGGAGGTCGCCGGGTCCGCGCAGGACTACCGCAAGACGATCAAGGCACTAGCCAGGGCGTTGCACGAGACCGCGGAGGCCTCCGGGCAGGTGCTGATCGACGACCCGGCGCTGCCGCACTGGGTGTGGGACTCGCTGATCGGGCTGGCGGACGACCTGCTGCTGCAGGGCGCGCGGACCAACCGGGTCAAGCCCGCTGCGCTGATCGCGTTCGCGACCGGGGCGATCGAGCGGGGGATCATTTCCCGGTGACGAGTGAGTCCAGCGTGGCGTTGCCGTGTTCGCCGCAGTGCCGGCGCGACGCGTCGAGCGTGGCCGGTTTGTTCGCTTCGTCCGGTCTGCCGACCTGTCCGAACAGCCGTCTCAGCAGCTCGGCCTGTTCGTCCAGGCCGACCCGCAGGAAGTCGCTGCAGGTCGAACGCACGGTGAGCCGGTTGTCCTCCGGCATCAGGTCCACCGGGCCGAGGATGAAGAGCAGCGCGACGATGATCGCGAGGCCACCCGCGATGATGGCGCCGCTCGACGAGGTCCTGCGCGGCGCGAGCCACGCCTCCGCCTGTTCGATGAACGGCTCGACCGGCGTGAGGTCGTTGTCGACCCAGAACTCGAAGCTGTCGCTGCCCGTCACGTCGAACTGGGCGTGACCTGCGGCGATCAGGATGCGAACGACCTGTTTGCGCTCGTAGGACCCCGTCCAGAACGGGTCGGGCCGCACGAGCACGAGCCGGTCCGGCAACAGGAACACCACGTCGCGCTCGCCGCGAGCGAGGCGCTGGGTCTGTCCCGGCTGCACGACCATGCCGCCCAGCCGCGCCAGCACCTGGTCGCGTTCGTGCTCGCCGAGAGCCTGGGCGGCCGTCGACCACAGATCGGGTTCCACGTCACTGCTATCGCTGGAGCACCGGAGGTTGGTTAGCAACCTGAACCGATGTTCGTCCCAATGGCTCCGAACTGTTGTCTAAGACGCGACCGGAAGGTCGTAACGGCGCCGGATGCTGCTGCCGAGCAGGCCGATGTCGGCGCCGTAGACGTGGATCGAGATCGCGGCCGAGTTCGAGCTGTTGCACACCTTGTGGATGTCTCCCGGCGGCACCAGGTATGAGGCCACGCCCTGAGGCGTCCGGTTGGTGCGCAACTGGACCAGACGGTCGCCCACAAGCCGGTAGGTGGTCTCTTCTTCTTCGCCGACGTACGTGCCCACCACGCACCACGACACGTGGTCGTGGATGCACGTTTCCTGGCCCGGCAGCCACACGAGGGCAACGACCGAGAAGCTGCCGTCGGGCTCCACGTGCAGAACGTGCTGGCGGTAGGCGTTCGGGTCGGGCTCGCGGTGTTCGGCGTCCAGCAGCCGCGGATCGGAGAGATGCCTGGTCAGGGCTTTGGTCACGCGGGCGGCGACGGCGTGGTCGTCACCGCCGGCGGTCACCGCGGTGCGGATGGCGCCGACCAGGAGGGCGGCGGTCGGTGAGAGCAGACGAGGCATCGGTCACTCCTTCGCTCACGACGGGGATCACATGATCAACAAGGCTCCGGTCAGCGCGACCGCGGCGATCAGGACGGTGGAGAGCAGACCCAGCGTCAGCGCGGGCAGACCGGAACGGATGAGAGAACGCAGGCGCACGGCCGTGCCGAGCGCGAACATGCCGGCGGCCAGCAGCAGGTTGTCCACGAACGTCGCGGCCGACAGCACGACGTCCGGGAGGAGATCGGTGGCGCGCACGGCCGCCGCGACCAGGAAGCCGACGACGAACAACGGCACGATCGGCGGGCGCTTGCCTGCGGACGGGAACCTGCGGCGTTCGGCGATGCTCACCGCGGCGAGCATCGGGGCCAGCAGCACGACCCTGGTCAGCTTCACCGCGACCGCGATGGCGAGCGCGCCGGTGACCGGTCCGGCGGCGGCGACCACCTGGGCCACCTCGTGCACGCTGCCGCCCGCCCACACGCCGTAGGCGGCGGGGGACAGGCCGGTGAACGGGTACAGCGCCGGCAGGCTGAACATCGCGACGGTGCCGAAGAGCGTGACGAGCCCGAGCGCCCTGGCGACGTCCTCCTCGTCCTGCTCGCGCACGCCGTTCATCGCGGCGACGGCGGACGCGCCGCAGATCGAGAACCCGGTGGCGATCAGCAGCGACAGGCCTTCACCGACCCCCAGCTTCCGCCCGAGCCAGCGGGTCACGACGAACGTCACCACCACGGCGACCATCGCGAGCACCAGCACCTCGTAGCCGAGTGCCAGCACGTCCCGGAAAACCAGCTTCAGCCCGAGCAGCACGATGCCGATCCGCAGCAGACGGCGTCCGGCGAGCTTGATCCCGGGGGTGAGCGACGACGGGAGCGTGACGACGTTGGCCACCACGGCCCCGAGCAGGACCGCCGCCGTCAGCGCGCTGACCGAGGGCACCAGCCAGGCGACGATCATCGCGACGACGACACCGCCGCCGACCAGCGTCAGGCCGGGCACCGGTGAGTCGGTCGCGTGCGCGGTCGTCCTGATGCTGCCCATACCCGCAACCATGACCGGGCTCAGCTATGTGCAGAAGATGGCCATTGCTTGGTGGGGCATAAGCGGCGGTTATACGTTCCGCTGGGCCGCGGTGATCAGGGCGTCCACCGTGGCGCGCACGATCGGCAGCCGGATCAGGTCCGGCCACGTGTACAGCGCGGTCTGCCGGTGCGCGCACGCTTCCACGTCGACCGTGGTCAGGCCGGGGTGCCGCAGGAACGACAGCACCAGCCGCGGCACGAGCGCGACGCCCAGCCCGGCGCTGACCAGGCTCTGGATGGCCAGGTTGTCGTCGGTGGAACAGGTGATGTCGGGCGTGAAGCCGGCCTCGGCGCAGGCCTGGTCGAGGGCGTGCCGGCAGCGCGGACAGCCCGCGATCCAGCGTTCGTTCTCGGTCTCGGCCAGCGACACGCGCTCGCGGCCGGCCAGCCGGTGGCCGACGGGCACGAGCAACGCCATCGGCTCGCGCAACAGCGGCACGTGCAGCATTCCGGCGACGGCGGCCTCGTCCTGCGGCTCACCCTCGTAGCTGAAGCTGATCAGCAGGTCGGCGGCACCGCGCCGGAGCAGGCCGAACGAGTCGGGCGGTTCTTCCTCGACGAGCTCGAGCCGCAGGTGGGGGCGTTCCCCGGCCAGGATCGCGGCCGCCGCCGGCACGAGCGAGACCGTCGCGCTGGGGAAGGCGCAGATCCGGATGGTGCCGATGTCGTGCGTCGCGATCGCGCTGATCTGCTGATGGGTCGCCGCCAGCTCGTCCAGCAACGCCGTGCCGCGTTCGGCGAGGATGCGGCCGGCCTCGGTGAGGTGCAACCCGCGGCCGGTGCGCACGAACAACGGGCCGCCGACCTGCCGTTCCAGTGCCCGCATCTGCTGGCTGATCGCAGGCTGGGTGCAGTGCAACTCCCGCGCGGCGGCGCTGAACGACCCGGTCCTGGCCACGGTCGCGAACACCTCTAGCTGGCGGGTATCGAGCACTTCCGCACTGTATGCCTGATCGGCCGCCCGATCCGGGCGGCCGATCAGGTGTCACTTCTAGAAGGTCAGCTTCCAGGAGTTGATGTAACCGGTGTCCACCCGTGCGACGTCCTGGACCTTGAGGTTCCAGACGCCGTTCGCGACCTCGCTGGACGCGTTGACCGTGTAGGTCGTCACGATGTTGTCGGCGGAGTCGCCGCTGGAGGCCTTGAGCCGGTACGCCGTGCCGTCCGGGGCGATCAGGTCGATGACCAGGTCACCGCGGTAGGTGTGCACGATGTTGACGTCGACCTTCAACGTCGCCGGGGCGTTGCCGGTGACGCCGGAGACCGTGATCGGGCTGGTCACGGCCGCGCCGGCGTCCGGGATGGCGACGTCGGCGGTGTTCTCGAACGAGGGGCCGGGAGGGGTGCCGGTGTCGACTGCGGCGAACGCGTCGACGCGGCCCTCGCCGAAGAAGTTGTTCTTGGCCGTGGTGCCGCTGCACCGGCTGTCGGTGCAGTTCAGGTCGTCCGCCTGGGTGGCGAGCAGCTGACGCAGCTGGGCCGGGGTGGCGGTCGGGTTGACCGACTTGAGCAGCGCCGCCACACCCGCGACGTGCGGGGAGGCCATCGACGTGCCGTCCTTCCTGCCGTACCCGCCGCCGGGGACGGTCGAGTAGACCTGGTTGCCGGGCGCGGCGATGTGGACCTTGTCGGTGCCGTAGTTGGAGAACGCCGACTTGCCGTTCGCCGAGGTGATCGACGCGACGGTGACGACGCCGGCGACCTCGGTCGGCACGCTCAGGCACGCGTTGGTGATGTTGCGCTGCACTGCCGTGGAGTCGTTGGGGCTCTTGGTGTCCCGGGTCTTGTTCGCGAGGTTGTAGTTCTCGTTGCCCGCCGCGGCGACGTTCAGCACGCCCTTGCCCTCGGCGTAGGCCACGGCCCGCTTCACGCCCTCCAGGATGGCGTCCTGGTCGGCGTTGTCCGGGCAGTTGAACAGCCACGGGTCGGTGTAGTAGCTGTTGTTGGTCACCTCGAACCCGCGGTCACCGGCGAAGACCATCGCGCAGATGGTGTTCTCCGGGAAGAACAAGGTGGTCACCGGCTCCGCGATGCGCACAGAGGCGATCTTCACCCCCGGCGCCACGCCGATCGCGCCACGCCCGTTCTTGGCTGCCGCGACCGTGCCCGCGACGTGCGTGCCGTGGGTGTCGACGTCCCGCCACGAGCCGGCGCGCGTGTCGAGCTTGCCGTAGGCGCAGGAGGCGGAGTTGGCCGCGTCGAAGTTCGCCTTGAGGTCGTCGTGCAGGTCGTCGACCCCGGTGTCGAGCACGCCGACGGTCACGTTCGGCGAGCCGGGGTTGACCGCCCACGCCCTGTCGGCGCCGATCTGGGTCATGTCCGTCTGCAACGGCTCTGACGTGGCGGGCGGCGTCGTCTGTGGCTTCGCGTCCGGGATCGCCGGGTTGGCCGCGGCCGCCGGGACGTCCGACGTGCGGGTGGCGCCGACCTTCTGCACGCCGGAGACGGTGCGCATCTTGCTCGCGAAGTCAGCGGCACCCGAGTGGGCGACGATGACGCCGATCGCGTCGTAGCTGCTGAACACCGTTCCGGCGTTGCTGCCCACCGCCGTCTTCGCCGCGGCGGTGTCGCCGGGCGCGGTGATGACCAGATATGCGCGCGTACCTGCGGCAGGTGCCGCTGCGGCGGGGGTGGCCGCCGTCAGCACACCGGCGCCCACGGCCGCGGCGATGACCGCGGTGCGCAGGCGTGCTCGTGAACCCAGGAACACGATTCCTCCAAAACTCCCTAGCGGGCGATGCCCACGCGAGTCGCGCGGGTGCAGGGGCCCGTCAAACGCACTAGAGGAGGTCAGGACGGGTTCGGGACGCGCCGTTCCAGAAATGCCCCGTTCGGCTCACGCCGAACGTCGCACGTCAGGCGTGCTGCAGCCGTTGCGTTATCAGCCCGACGAAGTGGTTCATGTCCGCCTGCACGCAGGGTTCGTCGGCGTGCTTGCCGGTGCAGCCCGGCGCCCACCCGCTGCCGTCGCCGTAGTCGGAGAAGTGGAACGGGATGCCCGCGGCGGTGAGGTTCGCGGCGGTCACCAGGTTCGTCTCCCTGGCCCGGTGCTCGAGCACCGCCTGGATCGGGTTGACGGTCAGGTCGCCACCGTTGCCGGTGTACAGGGCGACGCCCATGCCTCGCAGCGACCCGACGTGGTGGGCGGGGCTCTGCGCGTTCCAGACGCCGTCGAACGGCCAGACCGGCGGTCCGAAGATCGCGTCGACGCCCACGGTCGGACTGCCGGAACCGGGGTTGACCTCACTGGCCACCACCGCCGCGCGCACCTCGGAGTTGCGCAGGTCGAGGCCGCCGGAGAAGCTGCCGGCGTAGCTGAACAGGTCTGGTCGGTGCTCGGCGTAGTGCAGCGCCCCGAAGCCGCCCATCGAGTGCCCGACGATCGCGCGACCGGCCCTGGTCGCGATGGTGCCCAGGTTCGCGTCGACGAACGGGATCACCTGCTCCAGGTGGAACGTCTCCCAGTTCTGCGGCCCGGCCGCCCCGGGATTGACCCAGTTCGAGTACCAGCCGCGCCCGCTGCCGTTGGGCTGCACGGTGATCAGCGGCACGCCCCTGGTCGCGTTCTCGACGACGCGCTGACCCCACTGCGCGTCGGGACGGTCGGGGTGGCCGTGCAGGTAGTACTGCACCGGGTAGCGGGCCGCGGTGTCGTAGTCCTCTGGCAGCGTGACGACGATGGCGTGCCTGCCGGGTTCCTGGCCGGGCAGCAGCGTCGGCGTGGGCACCTGGTTCGTGGAGACGCTGAAGACGAACGTGCGGTGGTTGTCGTCGACCCACCTCGGCTGGCTCGTCACCACCAGACCGAACCCGTCGGTGAACTGGGGCGGCGACTCGGCGGCTTTCGCCTGCGGGCTCGACAACGTCGTCGCGGCGGTCAGGGCGGCGATCAGGCAGGCTCCGCGTTGTCGCGCGGTGCGGAATCGGCTCGTCATGGAAGTCCCCCTCGGTTGCGGTGACCTGATCATGGCGTCGCGCCAGGTCCGGGAGCCAGGCCACCCGACCGGCCATCGGTGGCCGGGTGGCCTCACCAGCGGGTTACCGGAACACCACGGCGTGCGCGACCGGGTTCTGGTCGGCGGCGAACAGGCGCATCAGTCCCGGCAACCGGTAGGTGTCGCCGTCGCCCCACTCCGCGAGACCGAGGTCGACCAGCCGGTCCAGCGCCGCCTCGGTCTCCAGCACGTCCGCGCCCAGCAGGGTCGCCGCGGCGGTGACGTCGCACAGCTCGTGCCCGCCGAGGAGCCGGAACGCCGCGGCCGTCAGCGGGTCGGTGACGGCGCTGACGGCGGTGGCGCACGCCGCGCGCACCGACTCGCCGCCGAAACTCAGCTCGTCCAGCCTGCGCTGCCGCGGTGCGAGCCGGCGGGCGAGCCACGACAGCGGGCGCGCCGGGCGGTGCGCGAGGATCGTGCCGGCGATGTGCAGCGCGAGCGGAATCCCGTGGCAGCACTGGACGATCTGGCCCGCGGCGGCGGGTTCGGACTCCGCTCTCGGTGCCAGCCGGGTCAGCAGTTCGAGGCCGTCCGCGTCGGACAGCGGGCCGAGCCGGAGGTGTTCCGCGCCGTCCAGCAGCAGCGGCGCCCGGCTGGTGATCAGCACCGCGCACGGGCCGGTCGCGGGCAACAGGTCGCGCAACGGCGCGGGGTCGGTTGCTCCGTCGAGCACCATGAGCACCGCGCGGTCCGCCAGCCGGGACCGCAGCAGCGCGGCCGCCTCGTCCACCGCGTGCGGCACCTCGGAGACGCCGAGGTGCCGCAGCAGCCGGTGCGGGACGCGCGTCGCCTGACGGAGGTCGACGTAGAGCTGGCCGTCGGGGAACACCGGGGCGGCGCGATGTGCGGCCTCCAAGGCCAGCGCGCTCTTGCCGACGCCGCACGGTCCGTGCACCACGGCCACGGCGGGCGCGTCCCTGGCGAGCAGGGCCTGCAGCCGCGCCACCTCGGATCCGCGGCCGGAGAACGACCGGCAGGGCGCCGGGAGCTCTCTGGGCGCGGGCACCGAGGAGACGCGCACGGCGACGGCCGCGGTCAGCTTCGGGTCTCGGTCCAGCACGGCCTGGTGCAGTTCGACGAGCTTCGGTGAGGGCTCCAGGCCGAGCCGGTCGGCGATCACCCTGCGGTAGTCGGTGTAGACGGCGAGGGCTCCTGCCAGGTCGCCCGCGCGGTACAGCGCGGTCACCAGGTGCGCCCGCGGCCGTTCCCGCAACGGGTGATCGGAGACGAACTCACGCAGTGGAGCGATCAGCTCGTGGTGCTCACCGAGTCCCAGCCGGGCGTCGAAGTGGTCCTCGGACACCGCCAGCCGCAGCTCCTCGACCGGCGCGATGGACGCGGCCAGCGCGGCGCAGCCGGCCAGGTCCTCCAGCACCGCGCCCCGGCACGTGGAGAGCGCCTCGCCGAGGTGCCGTGCGGCGGTGGCGTGATCACCGCGGGACAACGCCGCCCGGCCCGCGTCGGCGCGTTCGGTGAACAGGTGCAGGTCCAGTTCGCCCGGCCGCAACGTGAGCTCGTAGCCCGCCTGCCGTCCGACGATGCGCTGCCCACCGCCGGGCAGCACCTGGCGCAGGCGGTTGACGTAGGTGCGCAGGTTCGCCACTGCGGACATCGGCGGTTCGTCGGCCCACAGCGCGCGGACCAGCCTGCGGATCGGCACCGTCCGGCCGGGGTTGAGCAGCAACGTGGCGAGCAGGAGGCGTTGTTTGAGCGAGCCCAGCGCGACATTCGTGCCGCGGGCGCGCACCTCGATCCTCCCGAGAACCCTGAACTCGACTGACACGCCGCCGATCCTGGCTGTGGCCGCTGACACACCGCCGACACGGCCTACACGCGGCCGTGTACGCGCGCTGGCTCTCTCCGTGTACCTGCCGTTTCTACGTTGGCGCCATCGACGCCACCCGGCGTGGAGGAAGTGAGGGAGCGCGACACATGCGCAAGACGTTGGAACTGCTCAGCGACAAGCTGCTCGGCGTGTTCGTGGCCAAGGTCGACGTGGGCGCGGCCTGCCCGCCGGACCCGTTCTACAAGCACTGCTACTGCCGTGAGCGCAGTGACTTCCGCCAGCGCTGTTCGTACAACGGCGCTTGCCGGGTCACCTGTGGCCCCTGCACGGCCTTCCGGATCTGCGGCTCGTGATCTGACGCCGTGAGTGGCGGGCGCGTCCGCCACTCACGGCTCCCGTTCCCCTCTAGCTTCGGAGACTTGCCATGTCAGTGCTGACCGCCGCGGTCGTGGTCGTCGGAATCCTGTGCGTGCTGGACCTGCTGCTGAGCTTCGGCATCATCCGGCGGTTGCGCGCGCAGAACGAGGCGCTGCGCGACCTGCGGGAGAAGCAGGCGGCGACCGAACCGGACATCATGGCGCCGGCCGGTTCCGCGATCTCACTGTCCGATGTGGACGCTGCGGACCCTGTGGACGTTTCGGGCGCGCTGGTCGGCTTCTTCTCGCCGAACTGCGAGCCGTGCAAGGAACGCGTGCCCCAGTTCATCGAGTACGCGACCGGCCACCGCGGCAAGGTGATCGCGATCGCGGCCGGAGATCCCGACGAGGTCGCCGACATGGTCGTGCGCCTCGGGGAGGTGGCCGAGGTCGTCGTCGAGGAGATGGGCGGCCCGCTGCACACCGCGTTCGGCACCACCGGCTACCCGGCGGTGTGCCTGGTCGACGGCGACTCCACGGTGGTGGCGAGCGGCTGGGAGATGTCCGCGCTGCCGGTTCCCGCGTCCCGGTGACCACCGATCTCGGCGCCCGCCGGGTGCTGTCGCTCCTGGTCAGCGCTTTCCGCCTGACTCGGGCGGCCGCGCCGGCGGGCACACCTCTGTACGCAGTGCTCTGCCTGCTCGCCGGTGTGGTGCCGCTCGCGGCGGCGTGGTGCACCAAGATCCTGCTGGACGGCCTGGCGGCTGGTGGCGGCTGGGCGACGCTGGTGCCGTGGGCGGTCGCACTGGCGGTGACGGGCCTGGTCAGCGGCCTGCTCCCGGTGGCGTCGGAGTACCTCAAACAACGGCTGGACCGTGCCGTCGCGGTGCTGACGATGGACCGCCTCTACCAGGCCATGGGCCGCCTCACCGGCCTGGCGCGGATGGAGGACCCGCGGTTCCGCGACAAGCTCCAGCTGGCGCAGCAGACCGGCCGCAGCGGCCCCGGCCAGCTCGTCGACGACGGGCTGGGCGCGGTGCAGGCAGCGGTGACGACGGGCGGGTTCCTGGCGACGTTGCTCCTGCTCGACGTGGGCATGGCCGTGGTCGTGCTGCTCGCGGCCGTCCCGGCGTTGATCGCTCACCTGCGGCTCAGCCGGGCCAGGGCCGAGGTGCTGTGGTCGATCACCCCGGCCGAGCGGCGCGAGGTGTTCTACGCGGAACTGCTGTCGAGCCTCGACGCGGCGAAGGAGCTGCGGCTGCTCGGCCTCGGCGACCTGTTCCGTCGCCGCATGCTCGTGGAGCTGACCGCCGCGCACGCCGTCGTGGAGGGCCAGGACCGCCGCGACGCGCGCGTCCGCGGCCTGCTCGCCGGTCTGACCGCGCTGGTGTCGGCTGCCGGGCTGGTCTGGTCGGTGTGGCTCGCCGCCAAGGGATCGCTGTCGATCGGTGACGTCGCGATGTTCGTGGCCGCCGTCGCCGGGGTGCAGGGCGCGTCGCAGGGCCTGGTGCACAACCTCGCCTCCGCGCACCACTCGGTGTTGTTGTTCCACCACTACCAGGAGATCGAGTCACAACCACCGGACCTGCCTCTCGCCGTTGCTCCTTCGGCGGTTCCGCCGCTGCGCCGGGGAATCGAGCTGCGCGACGTGTGGTTCCGCTACGCCGAGGACCAGCCGTGGGTGTTGTGCGGCGTGAACCTGACCATCCCGCACGGCCGTTCACTCGCCCTGGTCGGCTTGAACGGCGCGGGAAAGTCGACGATCGTCAAGCTGCTGTGCCGCTTCTACGACCCCTGCCGCGGCGCGATCCTGTGGGACGGCGTCGACCTGCGGTCGTTCGCGCCCGAGGACCTGCGCGCCCGCGTCGGCGCGGTGTTCCAGGACTACATGCGCTACGACCTCAGCGCCGCCGAGAACATCGGCCTGGGCGACGTGTCCTCAATGGACGATCGCGCCCGCGTGGTGGCGGCAGCGCAACGCGCGGGCGCCCACGACGTGGTGACGGCGCTGCCCCGCGGCTACGACACGTTGCTGTCCCGCATGTTCTTCGACGAGGCCGACCGCGAGGACCCGGAAACCGGGGTGCTGCTCTCCGGCGGCCAGTGGCAGCGACTTGCGCTGGCCCGGGCGTTCCTGCGCGACCGCAGGGACCTGATGATCCTGGACGAGCCGAGCTCCGGCCTGGACGCACAGGCCGAGCACGAAGTGCACAACAGCCTGCGCCGGCACCGCGGCGAGGCGACGAGCGTGCTGATCTCGCACCGCCTCGGCGCGGTCCGCGACGCGGGTGTGATCGCGGTGCTCACGGGTGGCCAGGTCGCGGAGCTCGGCACGCACGACGAACTCCTGTCGCTGGACGGCGACTACGCGCGGCTTTTCCGTCTGCAAGCTTCGGGCTACGACGAGGTGGTGACCAGATGACATGGGTGCTGACGGCGATCGTGATCGTCGCGCTGGCGGCCTGGATCCTAGTGCTGCGCAACCGTTTGCTGGTGGTGACGGTCCACGGCGTGAGCATGGAACCGACCTACGTGTCCGGCGACCGGCTGCTCGTCCGCCGCGCCCGGCTGAATCGCGTCCGCGCGGGCCAGGTCGTGGTGGTGCGGGTCGACGGCGCCGCGCCGGACGATCCCACGGGCGGCCGCATGGTGAAGCGCGCGGTGGCGGTGCCGGGAGATCCCGTACCGCCGCGGATCCCCGTGCCCGGCCCGCGCGTGCCCGTGGACAGCCTGCTGGTGCTCGGGGACAACCCGGCTCGCAGCAACGACTCCCGCCGGCTGGGCTATCTCCCCGCGGACGCGCTGATCGGCGTGGTGCTCCGCCCGATCGGCCGGAGGTGACTTCGATGGTGCTGAGCGTTGTCGCGTCTGCCCTTTGTGGACTTGTGCTGCTGGTCTCCGCCCTGAGCAAGGTGCGCGGCAAGACGGACTACGCGGACTTCGTCGCGACGGTGCCCGCGTTCGGGATCCCGGCGCGCTGGACGTCCTTCTTCGCCGTCGCGACGGTCGTGGCGGAGTTCGGGATCGCCCTGGTGCTGCTCGGGTCCGTGCTCGCCGGACGCTGGTTCGCCGTGGCCGGCCTGGTGCTGGCCGTCGGCCTGTTCGGCGTGCTGACCGCGGCGGTGTGGCGAGCGGTGGCCAGAGGATCCGGCGCGGTGTGCCGGTGCTTCGGGCGCACCCGCACCACGTTGACGCGCTGGCACGTCGTGCGCAACGCCTCGCTGTTCGGGGTCGCCGTGCTGGGCCTGATCTCCGCGGGGGTCGCGGATGTCGAGGCCGGGCCTGCCGCTGTGTCGCTGGCGGTGGTCGTCGGGACGGTGGGTGCGGTGCTGGTGGTGCGGTTCGACGACCTCGCGGACCTGGTCGCGGGTCCGGCCTAGTCCTCCTCCCCGGAGTTCTCGGAGCGGACGGTGCGGCCGCGCAGGTCTTTGGTCTGGATCGCCCAGTACACCGCGAACTCCGTGATCAGCAAGGTCTCGATGATGAGGATCAGGTGGGGGAGCTTGAAGATGAGGTGAGCGGCCACGCAGACGATCAAGGTGCCTGCCATGACGGCCGCCACCCAGCCGTAGACGTTCTTCCGCTCCGTCACTGACGAGTCGTCCTTGCGGCCGATGTGGTTGATCACCACGACGGCGATGATGCAGACGAACAACGTGGTCGCCGCGATCCCGTGCGCCCTCTGCACGAACTGGCCGTTGAGGAACAGCAGGGCGGCGAGGACGACGAGCTGCGCGCCCAGGCCCGCACCTATGCGCCGCACCTCCAGGCGGGGGTGAGGTGCGGACTTGTCCTTCTTGAGGCGAACGCCGAACGCGATGAACGTGGCCATGAACGCGACCAGGAGCAACGGCAGGACGTTCCTCCACACCAGGAATGACTGTTCGACGCCGAGCCCGACGTACCCCTTGCCCGTGCAGACGGACTTGGGGTCCGCCGTGGGGACGAAGGCGACGATGAACGCCATGAAGCCGGCGATGTCGAGCAGGAGGTTCTCCAGGTAGGTGGTGCCCTGGTAGACGATGAGGCAGATGCCGATCGCCACGAGCACGCCCACGAACATCGGCTGCAGCGGCGAGTAGTAGAAGGCGCTGATGGAGTGCATCGCGCACCACTCCCGCACGCCCTGGATCGCCAGCGCGACCAGGAGCATCACGACGATCAGCGTCAACGTCAGCCGGAGCGAGAAGTAGGTCTGCTCGACGCTTTCTCCTTCTTGGTACTTCACCGGCTCGCTCCTCCACAGTCGGATGCCTGCCAGGACCACCAGCGCGCCGACCGCGATGGCGAGGAACACGTACTTGAAGATTCCGGCACAGTGCGCGACGAGCAGTGCGGCACGGGACGGGTCCGGGGAACCGAGCGCGATCAGGATCGCGATGTCCTCCACCGCGTCCGAGGCACCGGTGATCACCGGCAGCAGCGCCAGTTTCCGAACCTTCTGGAGAACGTTCGGAGGCTCGGTCAGCGCGCGGATCGCCATGGCCAGCACGACCGTGTACAGGCCCATGAACAGGAAGTCGAGCAGCTCGAAGCTCCGGTAGGCCTGCCGCGCGGGCTCCTCGAGGCCCTGCAACAGGGTCTCGGCGGCGTTGACGTCGAACGCGAACTGCGTGTCGAGCACCTCGAAGCGGTGAACGTTCTGGATGGACGGTGCGCTGAAGTCGAGGAACGGCGCGACACCGATCAGGACACCCACGACGGCGAGCAGTCCGGTCAGCACCGCGAGTGGGATCAGCTCTGGTCTTCGCTGCATGTCCACGACCTCCCGTCTGCCTTCATCGACAGCGTTCGACCCTGGATCGCAGCCCATGAGCCCGCGTTGTGGCCGTGGCAAAATCGTTGCCCGCCGAACCGCGTGGACCAGCCGGAAATCACCCTTACGGACCAACGGGTATTCCATGCGACGGCGTTCCCTTACCGCTGATCGTCGGCAAGGCTCGGCCAACCGGCGGCCGAGACCCTCCCCCACTTCACGCAAATCAAACGTTTGGGGTGGTGCCGCGTCCTGACCCGGAGTACGCCTTATGGCAACGGGGGTTCAAGCCTGACCAATGGGGGAGTCATGGCTGATCATGCGTCTTTTCGTCGTGGAATTCGGCGGGTGTCGTTGCTGTGCGCCGGCACCTTGGTGGCGTCACTGCTGCAACCCGTCGTGGTTCCCTACACCGCGATGGGGGATCCACCGGCCGTCCAATCGGGACAGGGGCCGGTCGATCGGCCGATGCCGGATTCGGTGCGGCCCAACGAGGCCTTCAAGCCGGACAAGCGGCCGCCGGTCGTGCCGCCGGGTGTCAAGGCCGGTGCGCAGCCGCAGAAGTTGAGCGCTGAGCGGTGGGCCCAGGTGCCCAAGCCCGGTGCCGCCAGACAGCAGCAGGAAGAGGTCTTCACGGAACTGTTGCTACGGCCCGGTTTCGTGCTCGGTGACACCTCGCTGGTGACGTACTTCAACATCCTTGACGACCAGAAGTCGTTCGACAGCTGGAAAGTGACGCTGTTCGACGCGGCCACCGGTACCGAACAGACGTCGACGTCGTTGTCGAAGGACGAGCTTGAACGGGCGGTGTGCGGTGCGCCGCGCAAGTACTGCCGGTCGTTCGGGGCGGCGGACGGCTGGGTGCTCGACCCGGCCAAGGAGTACTTCGTCACGATCACCGCGGTGTTCGCGGACGGGCGTGAGGTCGTGTCGGCGGCGTCGGAGAAGGCCAAGCCGCGCACCACGATCGTGCCGCCGGCGATTCCCGGCAAGCAGGCGGCGGGCTGCACGTGCGCCAACGCGCTGGGGATGCTGGCCACGCCACAGGCCGTGCGGGGCTCGGGTGTGAACACCGGCACCGGTGCGTACAGCCGCACCGAGCAGGACCTGTCGATGGCGAGTTTCGGAGTGCCGTTCATGTCGGCGCGCACGTACTCGTCGAACGGGCCGATCTCCGGGCCGTTCGGGCCTGGCTGGTCGTGGATCTACGGCATGCGCGTCACCGCGTCCGACGAAGGCGCCGTGGTGCGGGCGGAGGACGGGTCCGAGGCGCTGTACAAGCTGGTCGACGGCGCGTTCCAGCGGCCTCCCGGCGTGCGGTCGACGTTGACGAAGACCGCGGACGGCTGGGCGTTGCGCACGCCCAACCAGCTCACCTACAGCTTCGACGCGCAGGGCCGGTTGACCGCGATCACCAACGCCCGCAACGCGGGTGTGCGGCTGGCCTACGCGGGCGCGCAGACCGGTGACGCGCCCGAGATGACGATCACCGACGCGTCCGGGCGGGTGGTCAGGGTCCAGATCGAGAAGGACCTCGTCCGGGAGATCTCGCTGCCCGACGGCCGCCGGGTGAAGTTCCACTACGAGAACTCGCGGCTCGCCGTGGTCAAGGACGCGCGCGACAACGCGTGGAAGTACGGCTACGACGCCGCCGGTCTGCTCACCGAGGTCAAGACCCCCAAGGGTTTCGCCGAGGTGCTCAACACCTACGACGCGAACGGCCGGGTCACGAGCCAGAAGGACGCGATCGGCAAGGAGACCCGGTTCGAGTGGAACGCCGCCGAGCAGGAGGCGAAGACCACCGACGCCGACGGTGTGGTGATCTTCGACGGCTACCGGGGCAACGTGCTGATCCACACCCAGCGCGGCAACGGTGACGCGATCAACCACCGCTACGACCCGGGGCTGAACCGCAACCTCGTCGTCAACGGCAAACAGAACCAGCACCAGAGCCAGTTCGACGCCGCCGGCAACCCGGTCGAGCGCACCGCCCCCGCGCCGTTCGCCTTCGGGGACAAGACGAAGTACGACGAGCGCAACAACCCGATCGAGCACGTCGACACCAGGGGCAACCTCTGGAAGGACGTCTACAACGAGTTCAACGAGCTGGTCGAGAGCACCGACGCCGAGGGTCACAAGATCCGCTACACCTACGACGAGCGCGGCCTGCTGGTCTCCAGCACCGACCAGCGCGGCAAGGTGTCGCGGTTCGAGTACGTGCCCGCCGGCAAGGAGAACTCGGGCATGCCGACGGCGACGATCTCGCCGGAGGGCAGGCGCACCGCGTACGACTACGACAAGACCGGCCGCCGCACCGAGATCGTCGACCCGCGCGGCACGGTTCCCGGCGCGCACAGGGACA
Source organism: Lentzea miocenica (assembly GCF_033949945.1). Lineage (NCBI taxonomy): Bacteria > Bacillati > Actinomycetota > Actinomycetes > Pseudonocardiales > Pseudonocardiaceae > Lentzea > Lentzea miocenica. The sequence continues at coordinate 35,055 of NZ_JAXAVW010000013.1, read as the reverse complement.
AGTTCACCACCCGCTACCGCTATGACGCCCAGGACCGCGTCGTCGACGTGAAGCAGCCGGGCAAGGAGGGCACCTGGCGGACGTTCTACGACGAGCTCGGCAGGGCGAAGTCGAAGTTCAGTCCGGAGTGGACGAAGCTGGAGTTCACCTACCTGGACAACGGCCTGCTCAGCCGTGCGGAGGACGCGCGCAAGCGGACGCTGTTCACCTACACCGACGCGGGCCGGCGCAAGACCGTCTCGGTGGACATGCACAAAGAGCCGGACATCACCACCAGCTACACCTACAACGCCAAGGGCCTGGTCAGCACGGTCACCTCGCCGCGCGGCAACCTGCCAGGCGCGAACCCCGCCGACTTCACGGCCACCTACCACTACGACGCCAACGACAACCCGATCAGGATCTCCCGCCCGTACCCCGGTGGCCGGATCGTGAGCCGTGACATCAAGGTCGACGCGCTCGACCGCACGACGTCCAAAGTGGACGAACTGGGCAAGACGGCGTCGTTCGACCGCGACAACGCGGGCAACGTCACCGCCACCACGGACAGCCTCAACCGCACCACGCGGATGGACTACGACCGCAACAACCGGCAGACCGGGATCAACGAGGCCCGTGGCGGTGGCACGAAGTTCACCTACGACGAGGCCGGCCACAAGATCAAGGCCGTCAGCGCCACCGGTGGTGTCACGACCTGGACCTACACCGACGACGGCCTGCTGGCCGACGCCACCGAACCGCGCGGCAACGTCGACGGCGCGGACCGGGAGCGGTTCACCACGCACCGCGAGTACGACCTCGCCGGCAACCCGAGCAAGATCATCGACCCGCTCGACAACGTCACGTCGTACACCTACGACGCCAACCGCAGGCTGAAGTCCGTCACGGACGCCAAGGGCCGCGCGACCCGGTACACCTACGACGAGGACGACCGGATCCGCGCGATCAACACCCCTGACGCGCCGTACGACGAGGACGACCCGTTCGACCACGCCACGGTCTACGAGTACGCGGCGGACGGCCAGGTGAAGTCCGTGCGCGACCCGTACGGCAACCGCACCGAGCTCGGTTACGACGAGGCCGCCCGACTGGTCTCCAGCACCGACCCGCTGGGCCGGCGCACCGAGGTCGGCTACGACGCCGACGGCAACCGGACGACGACGATCACGTTGCGGCAGGGGGAGAAGCCGAGCGCCGCGGAACGCGCGAAGCGCACCACCACCGACCACTACGACATCGTGGGCCGCCGCGAGAAGCGCACGCTGGGCACGGAAGGCCCGGTCTACGCGTGGGGTTACGACGCCAAGGACCGGATCAGCTCCTACGGCGACCCGGCCGGCGTGCGGGAGATGACCTACGACGACGAGGACCAGATCAAGGAGGTCAACCGCGTCGAGCAGGGTGGTCTGCGGGAGAAGTTCGCCTACGGCTACGACGTCAGCGGCAACATCACCTCGCGGGACTACCCGGACGGCACGAAGATCACCGCCGAGTACGACAAGGACAGCCGGATCACCTCGCAGACCGTGAGCGGGGGTTCGGCGGGCTCCGCCGCGTCGACCTGGCAGTTCGGTTACGACGTCGCGGGACGGCGGACCAGCACCACGCTGCCCGCCGCGACCGGCCTGATCGAGAACCGCGTCTACGACGACGCGGGCCGGTTGACCGGCATCGGCACCGCCCGCGTGCCGTCGCAGCAGCAAACCGTTGCTCCACAAGCAACCGCGAGCACAGGTGCGCCGAGCGAACCACGTGAGGTGAGCGCGCAGCCCGGAGCCGGGCTCGCGGTCGTCTCGTGGAAACAGCCTGCCTCGTCCGGTGGTTCGGCGATCAGCGGGTACGTCGTCACGGCCCAGCCCGGCGGCAAGACCGTCGCGGCCACGCCGGGTGCCACCAGCGCGGTCGTGACCGGGCTCGATCCGGGCACCGCGTACACGTTCACCGTCACCGCGCAGAACCAGTCCGCGTCCGGTGCCGCGTCGGCGCCGACCGCCCCGGTGACGCCGCTGCCGGTGCCGCAGGACCCGGTGTCGGGCTTCCAGCTGGAACTCGACCAGGTCGGCAACCCGACCAAGGTCGTCACCACCCGCGGTGGCGTCTCGGAGTCCGTCGCCTACACCTACGACAAGGCCGACCGCGTCACCACGGCCTGCTACGGCGTGGCCTCCTGCAAGGACAAGGGCCTCGGGCGGATCGAGTACGAGTACGACCTGCTCGGCAACCGCATGAGCGAGAAGCGGTCCGGCAACGTCGGCACCGAGGACACCAGATACGAGTACGACGCCGCGAGCCAGCTGCGCAAGGCGGTCAGCCGCAACGGCGGGCACACCACCGCGGTCGACTACGACTACGACGAGCGCGGCAACCAGACCGGTTCCGGCAAGGACAAGTTCACCTACAACCTCGACAACACCCTTGCCAGCGCGACGGTTCAGGGCCGCACGACGACGTACGCCTACGACGCCACCGGCCTGCGCCAGACGGCGAAGACCGGTGACACCACGCAACGCTGGTCGTGGGACGTCAGCGGTTCGTTGCCGCAGATCGCCGTCGACACGGTGACCGACAACAGCGGTGCGGTGCGGGAGAAGCGCGGCTTCACCTACGGCCCGGACGACGAGCCGCTGGCGTTGCTCGACCCGGCTTCGGGCGCGCACCCGTACACGCACGACTGGCAGGGCGGCGTCGCGAACATGCTGTCGCCGACGGGACAACCGGAATGGGCCTACGACTACGACCCGTTCGGCAACCCGCGTGTGGGCGAGACGCTGAAGCAGCCGTCCGCGCAGGCCGCGCCAGGAAACCCGTTGCAGTACACGGGCGCGTACCAGGACTCGTCGAGCGGTAGCGGCAACTACTTCCTGCGGGCCCGCAACTACAACCCGGGCACCGGCCGGTTCACCACGACCGACCCGATGCCCCGCGGCGGCGCGGCCGTCTCGCCGTACGCCTACGCGGACAACAACCCGCTGGCGTTCACCGACCCGACCGGCATGATGCCCGAGGGCGCGGACGCGGGCACGGCACCGGATCCGGGGCCCAGCCCCGAGGACGTGGCCAAGGCCAACCAGCTGCAGAGCAAGAGCGTCCTCGACATCGTGCTCGAGGCCGGCGGCCAGATCCTGATGGAGATCCTCGGGATCAACGACCTGATGGCGTGCCTGAAGGGTGACATCGGCGCCTGCGTGATGACCGTGATCGGCGCACTGCCGTGGGGCAAGATCTTCAAGGCCAAGAAGATCGCGGAAGCCCTATGGCGCGCGGGCAAGGCCGTGTTCACCTTCTTCAAGGAACTCGAGTGGGCCCGCGCGATCCTGCGCGGTGCCGAACGTGCCGCCGAAGCCGCCAAGGCCGCCGCGGCAGCGGCAGCCAAGGCAGCGGCGGAGAAGGCCGCCGCCGTGAAGGCAGCCGCCGAAGCCGCGGCCAAGAAAGCGGCGGAGGAGGCCGCCGCGCGGGCCAGAGCCCTGGCGGCCAAGGCGAAAGCGGCGACCAAGAAGGGCGCCGGGTCGTGCAAGCACAGCTTCCCGCCGGGAACGCTGGTGCTGATGGCCGACGGCTCGACCAAGCCGATCGAGCAGGTGCGGCCGGGCGAGACCGTGCGGTCGTCGTTCGCACAGGGCAAGGGCGCCGAACTGGTCACGCACACCATCCGCACCGACGACGACAAGCACTTCGTCACGATCGTGCTGGCCGACGGCGGCAAGGTCGACGCGACCGAGAACCACCCGTTCTGGTCGGTGACGCGCAAGAAGTGGGTCGAAGCGGGCTCACTGGCCCCCGGCGAACTGCTGCGCACGTCCGCCGGCACCTACGTCCAGATCAGCGCGGTCCGCAAGTACGAAGGGGCACAACGGACCTACGACCTCACGGTCGGCACCGTCCACGCCTACTTCGTGCTGGCGGGTGCCACCCCGGTACTCGTCCACAACTCCGACACCCCGTGCAAACCGCAGGCCGACAACATCGTCGAATGGGTCGACGAGGGCGGCGACCTGCGCGCGGGCAAGGGACCCGGCATGAGGCAGGACGCGTACGACTACCAGTCCAGCGCGCCAGGAGCCCGTTCCAACGCCGTCACAGGCCGGGGCCAGGCCCCGTACCTGGAGTTCGCCGACGACGCGGGCAACAAGATCGGCGCCAAGTTCGACGGTGTCAGCGGCAACGAAGTGATCGACCGCAAGCTCAACGTCGTGTGGAGCAACAAGTCCGCCGACCAGGCCACCCGCCAGGCCGCGACGGCCGCGCACTATGGTCTGAAAGCCGTCTGGGAACTGCCGACCGCGGCGGCGGCAGGAGGCGCGACTCGCTTCCTGGCCGACAGGGGCATCACCGGCATCTTGGTGAGGGTGGCTTCTTGATGAACGTAGAACCCCTGGTTCGCGCGATCGTCTCCGCGTTCATGTTCCTCGAGCACTCCGGTGCGGACGAGATCAACCCCGACGCCGCGGCGCAGGGCGAGGAGAACATCGGTGACGAGCTCGCGCTGCTGAACGGCGCGGACCGGGTGGAGTTCCGGCGGGTGCTGGAGGAGATCGCTGCCTCCTCCAGCGACCCCGGCTACGCGGAGTTCGTGCGCGGGATGCCGCTCATGCTGTGGGGGCCGGACGAGAACTAGCGCGGTGACACGCATGGCCTCCACGGTCACCCGCCGAGCTTGGTGAGGCTGGCAGGCAGGCGTTCGAAGCCGCGCAGGATCCGGGTGGGGCGGCGCCGGGCGCCGGGCAGCGGGCTCAGGTCGGGGAAGCGGGTGAAGATCGTGCGCAGGCCGATCTCTCCCTCCATCCTGGCGAGCTGGGCGCCCAGGCAGTAGTGGCGGCCGGCGCCGAACGACACGTGGTCGCGGGCGTTCGGGCGGGTGACGTCGAAGGCCGAGGGGTTCTCGAAGACGGACGGGTCGCGGTTGGCGGCCGCCAGCACGGTGGTGACGAGCTGGCCGCGGCGCACCGGGAGGCCGGCGATCGTCGTGTCGGCAACGCACATGCGGCCCGTCATCAGGACCGGCGGGTCGACGCGGAGGACCTCGTCGACGGCGTTGCCCCACAGCTCTGGTTGCTGTCGAACCGTTTCGAGCTGGTCCGGATTCTTGGTGAGCAGCGCGATGCCGTTGCCGAGGAGGTTGACGGTGGTCTCGAAACCCGCTGCCAGCACGAGCCCGGCGGTGGCCTTGAGCTCGCGTTCGGTGAGGCCCACGCCGTCCTCGCGGGCGGTGATCAGGCGGCTGAGCAGGTTGTCGCCGGGGTTGGCGCGCAGGGTGCCGAGGTGGCGGGTGAGCCAGGCGTCGAACGAGGTGAGCGTCGTTTCGACGTTGCGGAACACGCGCCACGACAGGCCCAGGTCGAGGCTCGGGGCGGCGGCCGCGCCGAGTGCGAGGACGGTCGCGCGTTCCTGTGGCGGGACACCGAGGATCTCGCTGATGACGGTGACCGGCAGGAGTCCGCAGTAGGTCTCGATCAGGTCGACCGGGTTGTCCGGGTCGAGGCCGTCGAGCAGCTCGTCGGCGATCTGCGGGGTGCGGTCGCGCAGCTGTTCGACGGCGCGGGCGGTGAACACGCGGGTCACGAGCTTGCGGTAGCGGGTGTGCGCCGGTGGTTCGGTGACCAGCAACGACGGTGGCTGCACGGGATGCATCACCTGCGTGGCGGACCACGCGGCGAGCTTGCCGAGGATGCCCGCGCCGTACCGCGGGCGGGTCGTGACCAGGGCGTCGTTGGTGAGGACTTCCTTGACCACGGCGTGCTGGGCGGTGGTGTGGCCGACCTTCGTGACGGCGAGCGGGCCGCGGGCGCGGATCTCGTCGAACAGTCCGGTCAGGTCGGCGCCGCTGGAGGCCTCGACGGTGATGCGGCCCTGCAGGTCGCCGCGCCGGGCCGCCAGGCGCAGCACCGCCCGTGGCAGCGCGTGGCCGATGCCCCACCGCACTGCCGGTTTGACGTGCTCCTCAGCCAGGTTTGAGCTACTCATCTCCTTCCGCAGCTAAGCCGAGCGGACGGCAGCACGTCAAGGGTAGGCCGTCCGGCGGAATCGCAAGTCCACAATGGAGCAACGAGTATCGTGCCGCGCCATGGAAATCCGGGCGCTGCTCGACCGCATGACGCACGAGGACAACCGGCGCGAGGCCGGGGACTTCGTGGCCGAGCACGGCATCACGTCGTTCGACGAAATAGCGAACGTGATCGCCACCTCCGACGACGGTCAGGTCATCCGGTCGGCGTGCCGGGCGTTCACCATGCTGAACGCGGGGGACGCGGTCTACCTCGAAGCGACCCGGCACCCGCACGCGACGGTGCGCCGGATGGCCGCGAGCATGTTCCGCGGCGAGCAGGCGTTGCGGCACGCTCGCGAACTGCTGCCCGTGCTGGCCGACGAGGACTACCACGTGCGGCAGGAAGCGTTGTGGGCGTTCGGGACCATGGGGCCGGAAGTGCTGCCGTTGCTGCAAGAAACACGCCGGACGGCCAAGGGCGCGGTGCGCAGGGGAGCGCTGGCGGGCATCGTCGAGGTCGCCGGACCGGACGCGATGTCGGCGGACGACCGCAAGATGATCGAGCGGTACATCCGGTTCAAGATCGAAGAAGAGATGTACGGCAGCGAGCAGATGCACCTCTGCGGCGGCTGGTTCGCGATCCGGACCGAGGATCAGAACGCCGTGCTCGGCGTGTGCGGCCTGGAGGACCCGACGCCGGTCACCAAGATCCTCGGCGGCGCGGCCTGGAACAACGACCACCACGCGTGGGCCAAGGACGAGGAACACGTCCGGTGCGCCAGGGTCTACGTCACGGGCTCGTGGGACGGCTGGACGCTTGTGTTCGGCGAGCCGTTCGCGCACGCCGAGAGGCCCGTGACGGAGATCTGCGCGGTGCTGAGCAAGGTGTTCGGCGAGGCGCACTACTACGGCATGAGCTGCGGCGACGGCTGGACGGCGTGGTGCATCGCGGAGGACGGCGATATCGTCCGCTACTACGACGCCTTCAACGCCGAGGAACAGATCGGCGAACTCGACGTCGAGGACGGCAGGGGACTGCCGCACGACTGGAGCGACGAGAACGACGATCTCGACGACATCTGGGCCACCGAGATCGCAGAGGAACTGTCGGTCGACCCCACCTACTTCGAGGGAGACGTGGAAGGCCACGGCGTGCTCGCGCTGACGCAGTGCGGCCGAACCTACGGCTCTCCCAAGGGTTTCCTGGAGATCTAGGCCTGGATCACCGGCACCTCCAACGCTTTGACGACGTCGTTGTCCGCATCCGTGACGACGCCCGCGACCTCGCTGAACGGCAGCACGCCGAACCGCGACGCCGTGCCGATCTTCTCCGAGCTGGCCAGCACGTAGGTGTCCGCGGCCTGATGGGCGAGTGCGCGTTTCATCGCGGCCTCATCGGCGTCACCGGTCGTGAGGCCTGCTTCGGGGTGCACGCCCGTGACGCCGAGCAGGAACACATCAGCGTGCACGCCCCGTGCGGCCTCCACGGCAGCAGCGCCACACGCGACCATCGAGTGCTTGAAGAGCCGCCCGCCGATCACATAGACGTCCACGTGCTCGTGCTCCTCCAACGCGCTCGCGATCGTCGGACTGTGCGTGACGACCGTGGCGTGCAGGTCCAGCGGTAGCGCACGCACGACGGCGAGGGTGGTCGTACCGCCGTCGAGGATCACCGTGGCGTTGGGCTCGATCAACGCCGCTGCCGCCCGCGCGACTCGCTGCTTGCCGTCGATCTGCACGTTTTGCCGCGTTGTGTAGTCGGCGATCGCCGGCGACACGGGCAGAGCACCGCCGTACACGCGTTGGCAGAGTCCCGCTGCCGCGAGATCGCGCAGGTCACGGCGGATCGTGTCCTCGGAGATGCCGACCTCGGCGGCGAGGTCCTTGGCGACGATCCGGCCGTCGCTGCGCAGGCGTTCGAGCAGCAGATCACGGCGTTGGGCGGCCAGCATGCACGTTTCTCCTTGTTTTTGCCGAGTCTTGCACATTATGGTCGATCACATGCTGATTCTGATCGCAGGCCCCTACCGCTCGGGCACCGGGGACGACCCCGCCCTGATGGCACGCAACCTCGAACGGCTGGAAGAGGCCGCGTGGCCGATCTTCCGCGGTGGCCACGTGCCGATGATCGGCGAGTGGGTGGCGTTGCCGGTGCTGCGCGGCGCCGGTGGTTCGTCGCCGCTGGACCCGATCGCGTCGGAAATCATGTACCCGACCGCGGAACGGTTGCTGCGGCACTGCGACGCGGTGCTGCGGCTGCCCGGCGAGTCGACCGGGGCGGACGAGGACGTGCGGATCGCGCGGGAACGCGGTCTGCCCGTCTACGAACGGGTCGAGGACATTCCTGGCTGTTCCGCCGCCTAGTCCGAGGGCTCATGGGGGCCGGACAGCGCGTGGTCTAACCGCGGGCCGCGGCCACGAACTCGCGCATCCGGCCGTGGTCCTTGACACCACGGCTCGACTCGATGCCGCTGGACACGTCCACGCCCCACGGCCGGGCAACGCTGATCGCCCCGGCGACCGTGTCCGGCGCCAGCCCGCCCGCCAGCACCCACTTGCCTTCGGGGCGCTTCTCGTCGAGCCGCGTGATGTCCCACTGCTCACCGGACCCGGCGACCGGCGAGTCGATCAGCAGCAACTCCTCGCCGAACGCGCCGGTGCGCACATCGGTGTCCGGCCCCAGCGCGGTCGCCCGGACCAGCTGGAACGGCAGGCCCGCCAGTTCGTCGAACGCTTCCCTCGGGTAGTCGCCGTGCAGCTGCAACGCCCGCACGCCTGTCTTCAACGCCATCTCACCGGCTTCGGCGGCGGTGATGCCGCGCACAACGGCGACGGTGAGGACGTGGTCCGGCACCTGCGCGACGAGCCTGCTCGCCAGGTCGACGTCGATCTGGCGAGGGCTGGTGGTCAGCACGAAACCGACGGCGTCGGCGCCGGTGTCGACCGCGACGGCGACGTCGGACTCGGTGCGCAGACCGCAGAGCTTCACGAACACAGCACCGATCCTAGTGCCGTGACCCACGGCACCAGTGTTGCGGCTAACAGTCACACATTTCGGCGCCATTTGGTCCTACTAATGGAGATACGGGCAATGGAGGCCGCGATGACAGAACATCAGATTGCTACTTCGGTGCTGGTGATCGGCAGCGGTGGTGCGGGGTTGCGCGCCGCCATCGAGCTGGCCGAGCGCGGGGTCGACGTGCTGGTCGTCGGCAAGCGCCCGAAGGCCGACGCGCACACCGCGCTCGCCGCCGGTGGCATCAACGCGGCCCTCGGCACCATGGACGCCGACGACACGTGGCAGCAGCACGCGGCGGACACCATCAAGGAGAGCTACCTGCTCGCCAACCCGGACATCGTCCGCGTCGTGGCCGAGCAGGGGCCGCGCGGCATCGAGGACCTCGAACGCTGGGGCATGCCGTTCGCGCGTGAGGCCGACGGCCGCATCTCGCAACGGTTCTTCGGCGCGCACACGTTCCGCCGCACGTCGTTCGCCGGCGACTACACCGGGCTGGAGATCCAGCGCACGCTGGTGAACCGGGCCACGCAGCTCGACATCCCGATCCACGACACGTGCTACATCACGCAGATCCTGGTGCGGGACAACGTGGTTTTCGGCGCGTACGGGTTCGACCTCAACACCGGCACGCGGTACGTGTTCCACGCGGACGTGGTGATCCTCGCGGCGGGCGGGCACACCCGGATCTGGCGCCGCACGTCGTCGCGCCGCGACGAGAACACCGGTGACTCGTTCCGGCTGGCCGTGCAGGCGGGCGGCCGGATCCGCGACCCCGAGCTGGTCCAGTTCCACCCGTCCGGTCTGCTCGAACCGGAGAACGCGGCCGGAACCCTGGTGTCCGAGGCGGCGCGCGGCGAGGGCGGCATCCTCACCAACGCGCTGGGGGAGCGGTTCATGGCCCGCTACGACGCCAAGCGGATGGAACTGTCCACTCGGGACAGGGTGGCGCTGGCCGCGTACACCGAGATCAAGGAAGGCCGCGGCACCCCGAACGGCGGCGTGTGGCTGGACGTGTCACACCTGCCGCGCGAGCAGATCATGCGCCGGCTGCCCAGGGTGTACCAGACGTTGCTCGAACTGCAGATGAAGGACATCACCCGCGAGGCGATGGAAATCGCGCCGACCGCGCACTACTCGATGGGCGGCGTGTGGGTGTCGCCCGCCGACCACTCGACGGGCGTGGAAGGCCTGTACGCCATCGGCGAGGCGTCCAGCGGCCTGCACGGCGCGAACCGGCTGGGCGGCAACTCGCTCATCGAACTGCTGGTGTACGGCCGGATCGTCGGCGAGGCGGCCGCCGAGTACTCGGCTTCCCTGAGCGCGCAACGACGTTCGCGAATCGTGCTCGGCGAGGCACGCGCCGAGGTGGACGACCTGCTGAACGCCGACGGGCCGGAGAACGTCCGTGCCCTGCAACGCTCCCTGCGCAACACGATGACCGAGCACGCGGGCGTCGTGCGCGACGAGACGGGCCTGCGCAAGGGACTCGCCGAGCTGGACGAACTGGAGGAACGCATCGGCAACGTCGGCGTGCACCCCGACCTGGCCGGCTACCAGGACCTGGCCCACGCCTTCGACCTGAAGTCCTCGGCGCTCGCCGCCCGCGCGACCCTCGAGTGCGCCCTGGAACGCCGCGAGACGCGCGGCTGCCACAACCGGTCGGACTTCCCGGACCTGGATCCCGCGCAGCAGGTGAACCTGGTCTGGTCCGGCCCCGGCTGGATCGACCGGGAGGAGATCCCCGCGGTGCCGGACGAGATCGCGTCGCTGATGAGGGAGGTCGACACAGCGGGCAAGCTGGTCGAGTGAGGCTGGGCGGGTGACAGCGGACAGGGGCGGGCGCACCGGGCATAGGCCCGCCCCTGTCCTCCAGCGCCTCCACCCGATGCCTGTTGCCCGGCAACGTCAGCAGGTAGGCGCACACGCCAACGCGAGATGGTTGTGTGCCAACGCGGTCAACGACGTCTTCACGGCCGCGGCGCCCGCAGGTGCTTGCGTGCTTCCAGCTCCGCCGGCTCCACCACGGTCAGCATCGGCTGGCCGGGCGCGCAGAACATCGTGACCACGAAAGCGGATTCCTCGTCACTGAGGTGGTTGCCGTCCTGGTAGTGGATGACGTCACCGCCCGGCTCCCAGAACGTCCCGCCCGCGCGCACGACCCGTTCCGGCTCGCCTTCGAGCTCGAAGACGATGGCGCCCTTCACGACGTAGCCGTAGGCGGGCCCGGAGTGCCGGTGGGGCGGCGCGCCGGGGCTGTTCGGCGGCAGCGTCACGAAGATGGTCATGGCCTCGGCGCCGTCCGGGATCTGCGGCGCTCCCGGCACGGTGCCGATGACGTCGATCTTCGGCGGCGGGCCGCTCTTGTCGGGGTTGTCCAGCTGGTGCGTGTGTTCGTGGCTCATGTCAGCTCAGACCGGACAGACCACCGATCTGTGACACGCCCAGGAACTCATCGGCCGATCGGCGCTGTCGCATTCCCGGCTGAACGGTGTGACCTGCCTCGCTCGATCATCGGCAGCTCCACGAACCGGTGGCAGAGGTCCGCGATCCCGATCGCCACGATCGACGTCAACAGCGCCATGACCAGGCCTGATGCGCCGGACAGCAGCACGACGGAGTGCGCGATCGACTGCACCAGGTAGATCGAGTACGACCGCTCACCGAGCCACACCATGGGGCGAGCCGACAGCAGCCGCCGCACCCACCCCGGCGTCAGCAGCGCGGGCAGCATCAGCCCCACCGCGGCCGCGTAGATCGGCACCACCGACACGAATCCGGGGATCACGCCGTCCAGAGAGCCGGAGATGACCGGAACCAGCAGGTGCACGCCGAGGAACGGCAGGATCGACCACGGCGTCATGAGCGGCTTGATCAACGCGAACCCGCGCCGGTTGTTCATGAGCAACGCCAGCGCACACCCGGCCAGCACCGTGAAGTAGTGCACGGACCAGCCCTTGGGATCGGACGAAACGGTGAACGGCACAACGGCCAACGCGAGCGCCATGAGCCCGGCGGTCATCATCGGCCGCCACCGAGGCAGCAGTGCGAACGCCAGCAACGGCCACACCAGGTAGAACTTCTGTTCCACGCCAAGCGACCACGACTGGCCGTACGCGCCGCCGTGCCCGAACTCGTTGAAGAGCACCAGGTACAACGGGAATTCGCGGCCCAGCGGGTTCTGCCAGAACTGCCCCGCGATCAACAGTGCCGCCGCCGTGACGAACAGGACCACGAAGTAGACCGGCAGGATGCGGAAAGCCCTGCGGCGGTAGAAGTTCGCGAGGCTGATCCGTCCGGTGCGCGCGTGCTCGCGCAGCAGCAACGTGGTGATCAGGAACCCGGACAGCACGAAGAAGATCTGCACCCCGAGCCATCCCTGCAACCACTCGGGGCCGCCGTAGTGGAAGAACACCACCATCAACGCGGCGATCGCGCGCACGCCGTCCAACGCGCGAAAGCGTTTCAGCGCAAGGAATTCCTCGTGGTTCATGTTCCCTCTTGGTCGATGCCCGTCTCGGCGTTCCCATGAGGACTGTCACATTCCCTTTGCTGAAACGCGGATGCGCCCAACGACCAGGTACCTGACGTGAACGAGATGCTGTTGATCAGCCGGCTCGCCGACGAGGTACCGCCGATGTCGGCCGACGCGTTCGAGTCCGGCAGGAGGCGACTGCTCACCCGGCACCGCTGGGTGAAGGCGCGCGGAGTCGCCCGCGTGCTGTGGTTCGTGGCGCTGGCAGTGCTGCCGATCGCCTTCGCCGCCTTGGGTGTCCACCACCTCGACCTGCAGGTGTATCGCACAGGCGGGTTCGCCTGGCTGCAGGGAGTTCCGCTGTACGTCGACTTTCCCGGCGCGCTGGACGGGCCGCGGTTGCCGTTCACCTATCCGCCGATCGCCGCGGTGATCTTCAGCGGGCTCACGTTCCTGCCGGTGTGGGCGGCGAACGCGCTGGTGGTGCTCATCGGCTTCCTGTCGCTCTCGGCGGTCTGCCTGCTGGTCACCGGAAGGTTCACGCAGCGGCCGAGCGTCGTGTGGACCGTGGCTCCGGCCGTCGCGATCGCCGCTGTGGCACTGGAACCGGTGATCTCGACGTTCCTCTTCGGACAGATCAACCTGGTGCTGATGGCGCTCGTGGTGGTGGACGTCCTGGCGGTCCGCGATCCCCGGTGGCGTGGTGTGCTGGTCGGACTGGCCGCCGCGATCAAGCTGACACCGCTGATCTTCCTGCTGTACTTCCTGGTGCGCAAGGACCACCGGGCCGCGCTCACGTCCGCGGTGACCTTCGTCGTGCTGGCGCTGGCCGGATTCCTGTTCGCCGCCGAGGACTCCGCCGAGTACTGGTTCCACGCGCTGCTCGACCCGAGCCGCGCCGGCGGACTCGCGTACATGGCCAATCAGTCGTTGCGCGGTGTGCTGCACCGGATCAACCCCGGCGAGCACGCGGAAACGCTGCTGTGGGTGGGTTTGTCGGTGCTCGTGGTGGCGCTTGCCGTGGTGGCGGCGCGCAAGGCGGCCAACGACGTCGTGGCGCTGGTCGCGATCGCGACGGCGGGCCTGCTCGTCTCGCCGGTCTCGTGGTCCCACCACTGGGTTTGGTGCGTGCCGGTGTTCCTCGCGCTCGGTTTCGTGCGCGGGAACTGGGCGCGGCTGACGCTCGCGGCGTTGCTGGTGGTGTTCCTGGTCCAGCCCTTCACGTACCTGCCGAGCACCGGGGACAGGGAGATGACGTGGACCTGGTGGCAGCACGTCTACGGCGACGCCTACACGTGGGTCGCGATCGGCCTGCTCGTCGTGCTGGCCACCAGGTCCAGGTCCAGGGCGAGGATCAGCAGCGCCTGACCCGCACGGTGCCGCGGCTCGACTCCACGATCGCGAAGTTCAGCCGGTCCGGGTCCGCCGAACCCAGCGTCACGCGCACCTCGGCGTTGATGTTGATGTTGCGCGGCGACCCGCACGGCGACCACTGGATCTCGGTCGAGTTCGGGCGGTAGTGGGTCTGCCAGTCGTCGCTGAACGGCCCGGTGAACGGGTGGTTCACCGTCGCGGTGGGCGACGTGCCCTGCAGGTAGGTGCTGATCCGGTTCAGGCCGGTCGCGCCTTCCTGGAGGTGCGTGTAGCCCTCGTAGGACGTCCGCGCGAGGCCGTAGGTGTAGCCCTCCGGCACGTTCACGCGGATGTTGATCTGGCAGTTCTTGCGCTGGTCGAGGGGCGACGAGCCGCCGCCCGCCCGTGCCAGGAACGTGTGGTAGCCGACTGTGAACGTTCTGTCGTTCGTCTTCACGTCGGCGTCGCCGGCCGGGCATCCCGAGCCGTTGACGGTCACGACCTCCAGGACGGGGGCGACTTCCGCTGGTTCTTCGGTCGCGTCGGCCGGGGCCAGGGCGGATAGGGCGATGAGTGCTGCCGCTGCCGTGCTGAGCATGAGGAACCTCTCCGAGGGGTCCGTGGGCGGCGGCAGCACCAGACGCTAGTGACGAAAGCGCGCCTCTACCTGACGGTTGCCTGACGATTTCCCGGTTCGGTGCACGGTTTCGCTCACGGCTTGAACGGCAGCAGTTCCTCTTGCACTCCGGGCCGGACGACGACGCAGGTCGACTCCGGGACCTCCTGCCAGGCCCCGACCAGGTCACCGAGCGGTTCGGACACGACGAGCCGCGAGTCGTCGGCGAGGTCGTGCAGCGCAGGGTTGTCCGGGTACTGGCGGCGCAGCGTCGTCACGTCGGTGCTGTGGAACAGGGTCCGCGACTTGCCGCGGCTCGAGTAGCGGAACGCCCAGGTCGTGGAGCCGTCCGTGGTCGCGACGGTCATCTGGATCGGATACTCGACGCCCGCGCGCCTGCCGACGTCCTCGACGAACTCGACCATCCGCGCCACGGCGGCGGGCGGGTCCTGCTCCAGCCCGAAGCTGACCGCGAGGTAGAACATGATCTCGGAGTCCGTCGAGCCCTCGATCAGCGGGAACAGCACGGGATCGATCGCCAGCATCAGCTCGCGCCGCACCAGCGAGTACTTCGGGATCAGGCCGTTGTGCATCCACAACCAGTTGTTCCAGCGGAACGGGTGGCAGTTCGACCGCTGCACCGCGCCGCCGGTCGACGCCCGCACGTGCGCGAACACCCGGTCGACGGTGATCTGCGCGGACAGTTCCCGCAGGTTGCGGTCGTTCCACGCGGGTTCGGTGCTGAGGAACAGGCCGGGCGTGCTCGCGCTGCCGTACCAGCCGATGCCGAACCCGTCGCCGTTCACCGCGGTCGCGCCCAGCCGGGCGTGCTTGGACTGCATGACGAGCGAGTTCTCCGGCGCGTAGAGCAGTTCCTCCAACAGCACCGGCGAACCGGAATACGCGAGCCACCGGCACATGACGAACCTCCCTTTACCCAGCGCTACATGGGAACATGTGCCGCACGGGAAACGCGAGGTTTGCGGCGGCGCGCCTTCCTCAGGCAGCATGCAGGTGTGTCTGTCCCTCCCGGCGTGCGGCCCCCGCCTTACGAACAGCGCGGGAACTTCGAGACGATCGAGGTGTACGCGCCGGTCCAGCAGGTGCAACAGGTCGAGGCGGTCGAACCACCGGAGCCGGCCGAACCCCGCGACGAACGCACGGACATCGCCGTCATCGGCCCGATCGCCGCTCTCGTGCTCGCCCTGACCATCAGCACGCTGATCCTGGAACACCCCGCCGCGCGTGCCGTCGCCGCCGGCCTCGCCACTCTCGGCCTGATCGCGGCCGTGGTCCTGATGCTGATGGGCAAGCGGCCGCAGCCCGGCCGGCACGTGGCACGGCACGCGATCGACCCGGCGGCTGAGGGACAGGACGCCGCTGACCAGCAGGGCACCGTGCGCATCGCCTCGCACCGCAACACGCCCGATCGCAATGCCGCCGCGCCATACGCCGCCCGGCCCACCGCCGCAGCGCCCCCACGTCCCGCGAACGCCCCTGGGGCAAATGCCCCTGTGTGGACTGCTCCGGGCTGGAGCACGACCGACCCCCGCGGCGTTGACCCACGCACCACAGACCCGCGCGCCACCGACTGGCGCCGGTGACCGGAGGCTGGCACCCCCGGCCACCACAACTGCCTCCCGACGCACGTCCAGAGTCACCAGTCCGGCAGTTCGGGCCGGCACGGCGAACCGCACCGGGCGCCACAGTATTCGTCCCCGCTCACACCGCCAATTGGACGCTCCTGACCAGCCCGTCCACGGCGTCCATGACAATCGCGTGGATGATTGTGAACGGCCGTGTACGGCAGCTGGCTGTCCGTATTCGTCCGCGACTGTCCACAGTCACCGCGACACGCCCGTTCTCGCTGGCACGGCTCAGTTTTCTCGGTGCAGCATTGGTGAGCACGCTCCGTGCAACCGATCATCACAAGCGGCTGGCACCGCAGGGTGATCGCACGGGGCGGTTCCAGAGTCGCCGAAAGATTGGGAATCCCATGCAGTTCGAGTTCACCCTGCCCTTTTTGCGGAAGGTGACGGCGATGCCGCACACCAACCCGATGCTGGGCAACATCACCCTGATCTGGGCGATGACCGAACGTGGGCACAGCGCGGGCCTGGTTCTGGAGACCGTCGTGATCGTCAACGCGATCGTGGTCGGCCTGGGCGTGCTCTCCCAGCTCGGCAAGCAGCCGCGCTGATGTCCGCCGAGACACCCGAGGCCGCAGCCAGCCTCGCGGCGGCTCTGCGGGCCGACGTCATCCGCCGTTGGAATCTCGCGGGCAGACCCAGTCCCGGCCAGCTCGCCGCCAGCAGCGGGCGAGAGACAGGGCTGTTCCAGGACTTTCTGGAAGGGCAACAGGGCTTCAATCCGCACCTTCAGTGGCTCGCGATGAACGACGCCCTGCCCGCGCCCGGCGACCACGACCAGAAGTTCAAGGCCGCCGTGTGGCGGTGGGTGACCACGGTCAGCGGACCGCCTACCCAGCCGTCGCTGCGGCCGGTGCGGGCCAAGCCTTCCGCGAAATCCCCGACCCCGTTGCAGGGGCCGGATCCCCTCGTCGTGGCGCGGCGGGTGAACTCGGCGCAGCAGTTCAACCACCAGCTGCGGCGGCTGATGATCCAGACCAAGACGTCGTTCACGGACATCGGCCGCCGCAGCGAGAACCTGCCGCGCAGCACCGCGCACCACCTCGTCAACCACGACCGATTACCAGTGCGCGAGGAGCAGATCCGCGCGTTCGTGCAAGCCTGCGGTATTCACGACGAGGTGCAGGACGAGTGGGTGGCGGCGTGGCGTGAGGCGCGGACCCGGCTGACCGGTGCCAGACCCGCTGTTGCGTCGCAACCGGCCGCGCCGCATCGCCGACGCTGCGACAAGGTGCTGTTCACCGTCACGATCACCACGTCCAGACGCGGCAGAGCGTGCACGGTGACAAGGGCGCGCGCGGGTCGTGCCGCATTGATCACATTCGTTGCGGTGCTTTGTTTGATCACCGTGTTGTGGCCGTTGACGGCCGTGCGGTTCGGGTAATCGATTTACCCTTTTGTTGCCGTGCCCACCAAATTGTCTTCTTGGTGGGCAGGGGCAGACCCTGTTCCCGCAGGGTCTGCCCCCGATGTCCCGTGCCGCGTCCGGATCCTTTGCAGAAGATGCAGGCCTGGCCGGGGTTCGTGGGCCGTGAGCGAATTCGCTCATTGCCGCCCGGACGTTACACGCCTGCGCGGCCGTTTCGGGTTAGTTGGGTGTCAAACGAGCGCTTACGACCGCTCTACCTGCGGAGTCTATGGATTCCGTACCGGATCGAGTGATGGGCGGCGACGTCGTCGCATTGTTGAGCTACTGATCAGTGTTCACGGAGCGTTGAAGCGCCTGTGGCTTTCTGTGTGGAGGGCGCGTCGATTTCTTCGGCCGCTGCTTCACGTGTAAGGTCACGATCCTCTCGCGGGCAGTTGGTATTCCCGTGCCACTCCCATGCAGGTGCGAGAGGTCGCGTTCGGATCCTTTGCAGAATGTGGAGCAATTCTTCATGGATAGGAATTCGAGGGGTGCTGACGCGCACCCCGCGGCCTGGCCGGACCCGGCCGGCATGCGGACCACCGCGGAGTTTCTCTGCGGCCTCAAGAAGGTGAGGACGCGGTCCGGCAGGTCGTTCACCGAGCTCGCGGAGCACAGCAGGGAGCTCGGTTACCCGCTGGCCCGCAGCACGCTGCACAAGCTGTGCAGTGAGGAGAACAGGAAGCTGCCCGCGACGTTCGTGCGGGTTGAGCACTTCCTGCTGACCTGCGGCGTGCCGGCTGGGCAGGTCGAGTCGTGGCGGCAGACTTACCACCGCCTGAGCGAGACAGCGCAAGCCCTTGTGCCGGACGCTGTCGTCAAGGGAGTGGGCGTGATGCCAGTCGGCGAGGTCGGTGACTACGTGCCGGACTTCACCGCCTTCGACCGGCCCGCCGGAGTGCGCCCGTCCCTGACCTGGCTCGTGCCGACGTTCCTGGTGGGAACGGCGGTCGGCGGTGCGCTGATGGCCTGGCTGGGATGAACTCTGGTGAGGCCGTCCGCTCCCTTGCGTGGACGGCCTCCAACCCTGTTGCGTCACCGCAGGGTCGCGAGACCGGCCTTCGCGTACTTCTCGTCCAGGTCACCGCTCGGCGCCCCGCCGACCCCGATGCCCGCGACCGACGTGCCGTCGACCGCCACCGGCACGCCGCCGCCCAGGAACAACGTGCCGGGGATGTCCCGCAGCGTCGCGCCCTGGCCCGTGACGCGGCCGGCGAGTTCCGAGGTCGGGGCGTTGAACGACACCGCGGTGAACGCCTTGCGCCGCGCGGACTCCTCGGTCTGCGGGCCGGCGCCGTCACCCGCCAGCAGCACGACGAGGTCGCCGCTGCGGTCGACCACGGCCACCGTGACGCGCTGGTTCTCCTTCTCCGCGGCGTCGAGGGTGGCCTGAGCGGCCTTGACGGCGGCGTCGATGGTCAGCACCTTCTCCGTGCGGGTGGTGGTGTGCTGGTCGGCTGCCGCGTAGCCGCCGCCGACGGTCAGCACGGCGAGGGTGGCGATTGCGATCTTCTTGATGTCCATGGCCACCACGGTGTCGTGGTTCGCGCCCGGAAACCTGGTGGTGACGGTTGAACCTCGGTTCAACCCATCGGTTGACCCGCGCGACCTGCGCGTTCGCCTACAGTCGCCGACGTGTGGCTGCACCGGGCGATGCACGCGGGCTTCTACGTGCTGTTGACGGCGTCGGCGGCGCGGTACGTCGCGTACCACGGCGCCGACCTCGTGGTGCTCGGCCTGGCTCTCGCGCTCGGGCTCGTCTATCCCGCCGGGGTGCGGTGGACGCGGGCGTTGCCGGCCGGACTCGCCGTGTGGCTGGTGCTGGTGTGGCTGGCGCCGAGCTTCGGGTGGTGCGCGATCCCGTTGTTCTTCCAGTGTCTGCGGCAGCTCAGGCCGCGGGTGGCGTTGCCGATCGCGGCGGTGCTGACGTTCGCGGTGGTGCTGGCGCAGATCCGGCTGGCTTCGGCGTTCGACTTCTCCCTGGTGCTGGGTCCGGTCGGGGTCGCGGTGCTGATGGCGGCGGTGTTCTTCGACCGCGCGCGGCTGTTGCACGAGGCCGGGGTGCTGGAGGAACGCCAACGTCTCGCGCGCGAGATCCACGACACGCTCGCGCAGGGCTTTTCCAGCATCAACCTGCTTCTGGAGCTCGGCGAGACGGACCGTGCCGCGTCGGTCGCGCGGGAGAACCTCGCTGAGGCACGGCGGTTCGTGCGCGATCTGTCGCCGATCCGCGGCACGCTGGTCGACGCGCTGCACCGGATGTGCTCGCACGTCGAGGTGGACGGCGAGCCGTATCCGCTGAGCGTGCAGACCGAGGTGGCATTGCTGCGGGTCGCGCAGGGTGCCGTCGCCAACGCTTCCGAGCACGCGGCGGCCTCACGAGTCGCGATCACGTTGTCCTACTTGGGAGACGCGGTGACGCTGGACGTCGTCGACGACGGCCGCGGCTTCGACCCGGCGGGTGTCGCGCCGGTGGAGGGCCGCGGGTACGGGCTGGCGTCGATCCGCGGGCGCATCGCGGAACTCGGTGGCACTGTGTCGGTCGAGAGCGCGCCGGGGGAGGGAACCGCTGTGGCTGTCACAGTGCCAACGCCATGAAGGTGCTGGTGGTCGACGATCACCCGGTGGTCCGGTTCGGGCTGGCCGGGTTGCTGTCGCGCGACTTCGACGTGGTGGAGGCGGCGACCGGCGAGGAGTCGGTCCAACTGGCGTCCACTGTGGATGTCGTGCTGATGGATCTCCAGCTGGGCAAGGGAATCGACGGTGTCGAGGCCACCAGGAGGATCCGCGCGCTGGAGAGTCCGCCGCAGGTCGTGGTGCTCACGACGTACGACTCGGACGCCGACATCGTGCGCGCGGTCGAGGCGGGCGCGATCGGCTATCTGCTCAAGGACTGCGCACCTGAGGAGCTGGCCAAGGCCGTGCGGACGGCGTCGACCGGTCAGACCGTGCTGTCCCCGGACATCGCGCAACGGTTGCTGCGCCAGGTTCGCGGCCCCGCGCCGAAGCTGAGCAGGCGCGAGGTGCAGATCCTCGAGAACCTCGCCAAGGGCTTGTCGAACCGGGAGATCGCCAAGGCGCTGTTCATCAGCGAGGCCACCGTGAAGACACACCTGGTGCGGATCTTCGCGAAGCTGGGCGTGGAGACCCGCACGGCGGCCGTGACGACCGCCGTGGAACGCAAGCTGATCCGTCTTTAGAACGCGGGCGGAGTCGTGTTGGTGAGGCGCGGATCGGCCTGGTTGCCGGACATCGCGAGCATGCCGCGCAACACCTGCAGCAACTTCCGCAGCCCGCTCGGTCGCTTCCGGTCGATCCCGCCGATCACCTGCTTGAGCACGGTCAGCTGGTCGAAGTAGATCCGCTCGGTCACGAGGTTCTCGTCCGCGTCGAAGATGAAGTACGCGTTCATCCGCGTGCGGTGCTTGCCGCCGGTGGCCGGGATCTTGCCCAACGGCCCGAGGTGCGTGCCGAGCAGCCAGAACTCGACGATCACCGCGTCCACGCTGTGCCGGAACGAGATCAGCTCGTGGTGCTGGTCGGGGAACGCCACCCGCGTGTCGGTGTAGTACTGCCGGACCGCGTCGTCACCGTCGTGCACGACCATCTGCGCGATGATCTCGTAGTGGGGGTGCGGGAACGTCGACAGCGTGGCGTCCCAGTCGTGCGCCACCTCGTCGCGGAAGTGGTCGAGCACGAGCTTCTCGCGGGCCTGCAAGACCTCTTTGGCGGGCAAGGTGAACCGGTCGGACATCATGCTCCTCAGTGGACAGACCTCGGTGAATGACACTGCGATGGCTGAACGTGGGCCTGGTGCCGGGGTTCGTCCAGGCGCCGGTGAGTTCGCTGGAGGGGAAGAACCGCACGAACCGCGAGTCCGGGCAACTTCATCATCCCTCCAATACCCACACCGTGGGTTAATTCGAGGCTAAACCCACACCGTGGGCATTCGCAAGGCACAATGGCCGGGTGACTGAACCCCGCCGAGGCCGCCCGCGCACACCGCTGCTGTCCCGCGACTCGATCGTCGCGGCAACGCTGCAGGTCATCGACGCGGACGGGGTGGGCGCGGTGGGCATGCGGTCAGTCGCACGTGCCTTGGGCGTGGACGCGAAGAGCCTCTACAACCACGTCGACGGCAAGGACGGCCTGCTCGACGCCGTCGCCGAACAACTCCTGGGCGGCCTGGTCCTGCCCGCAGCCACCGGCGACCCACGCCGCGACCTGCACGCCATCGCCGGCAGCTTCCGCACGGCCGCGTTGGCGCACCCGCAGGCCGCGCCACTGGTGCTGACCCGTCAACTCGCGTCGCTGGAAGGCCTCGCACCGGTGGACGCGGTGTTGTCGGTGCTGCTCGGAGCGGGGGCCTCGCCAGAGGGCGCGGTGCACCTGCTGCGGATGCTCCTCGCGACGTTGATCGGCACGCTGCTGCGCGAGGTGTCGGCGGCTCCGGCGTTCGGAAGCGACGACGGGGTGCGCCGGGCCGCGCTGGAGGCGTCCGGGTTGCCCGCGGTGGCGACTACGGCGGCGCACCTCGCGGAGTTCGACCGCGGTGCCGAGTTCGAGTACACGGTGGACCTGGCGATCACCGCGGTGCTGGACCGGATCAATCTTCAGAGGTGATCTTCGAGCGGCGCGCTGGGCCGAACGGCGGCAGACTGCGCGGCGTGGACTTCCGACGGTGGCCCGTGGTCGCGGCATCAGGCTTCGTGTTCGCGGCGATCGTGTACGTGCTCGCGGTGCTGACCAAGGCCGGGCAGACGATCGAGAACGCGGCCCTGCGTGGCGCGGACCAGGACAACGTGTCCGAAACGGACGCCGCCTGGACCGCGCTGGGCCAGATCACCGTCTACTCGCTGGCGGCCGCGGTCGTCGTGGTGGCTCTCGTCGGTGTGCTCAGAAAACGCTGGGACCTCACCATCGCGGCCGTCGGCGTGATCGTCGCCGGTCAGCTCGTCGTGCAGGCGCTCAAGCGGTTCGTCCTGCCGCGGCCGGGCCTGGTCGAGGTCACCGGCGACTACGCGCACAACAGCCTCCCCAGTGGACACACGACGATCGCGATCACCGTGCTGTTCGCGGCGATCATCGTGGTGCCGTGGAAGTGGCGCGGCGTGATGTTGTTCTTCGTGCTGCCGTGGGCCACCGCGATCGGGCAGTACACGCTGACCGCGAAGTGGCACCGGCTCAGCGACACCCTCGCCGCCGACGGCATCGCGCTGGCCGTCGCGGCACTGGCGTCCTGGTGGCTGCAACGAAAAGGATCTCTCCAGCCCTACACCGGACCGCGCCGCGTCGGCAGGGTCGTGCTGGTGGTGTTCTGGTCACTTGTCGCCGTCGCAACGCTGGCCCTGGGCGGGATCCTGTGGGGCTTTTCGCTGGCCCAGGAGGGTCTCGACGCGGACGAGTGGGTGATCTACCTGGGTGCCGGCACGTTCGCGTCAGCCGGTTCGCTGCTGGCGGCGCTCACCTTCCTGGCGTGCTGGCGCAGAGTCCACTGAGGCATTCCCTGGCAACCAGTTGATCTCCCGTGCGTCCTGACTTGTGGAGAGGTTTCCAAAGAAGGGGACAGGACGTTGAGTGTTAACCGACGTGCGGTGCTGGCACTGGGTGCCGGTGCGGCGCTGGCCGTGGCCGTGCCCGCCGTGGCACAGGCTTCACCGCTCACCGGCAAGCTGCGCGACCTCGAACAGCAGCACAACGCGCGCCTCGGCGTGTTCGCCACCGACACCGGCACCGGCCGCACGGTGCTGCACAGGGCGGACGAGCTCTTCCCGATGTGCTCGACCTTCAAGACCATCGCGGCCGCGGCGATCCTGCGCCGCGACCAGGACGGTTCGTTGCTGAACAAGGTGATCCGCTACACGCAGGAGGACGTCACCAAGTCCGGCTACGGCCCGATCACCGGCAAGCCGGAGAACCTCGCGAACGGCATGACGGTCTCGGCCCTGTGCGAAGCGACCATCACCTACAGCGACAACTGCGCGGCCAACCTGCTGCTCCGCGAACTCGGCGGCCCCACGGCGATCACCCGGTTCAGCCGCTCGATCGGCGACCCGGTCACGCGCCTGGACCGCTGGGAACCGGAACTGAACTCGGCGGAACCGGGGCGCACCACCGACACCACCTCGCCGCGCGCCATCGGCCAGAGCTACGCGCGACTCACCCTGGGCCACGCCCTCAACCGCGCCGACGCCGGCCAGCTGACGAACTGGTTGCTGGCCAACACGACCGGCGGCAACCGCGTCCGCGCCGGGCTGCCCGCGGCGTGGCGGTGGGGCGACAAGACCGGTACCGGCAAGTACAGCACCACCAACGACGTCGGCATCGCGTTCCCGCCCGGCCGCGCGCCGATCGTGATCTCGGTGCTGTCGACGAAGAAGGACACGCCGGAAGGTGGGGCCGACGAGCCGCTGGTGGTCAAGACCGCCGAGCTGATCGTGTCGGCACTCAGCTGATCGGCACCCCGAGTTCCACGACGGTGTGCCGGCGGTAGAACTCGACGAGCGGCCTGGAGGAGCCCCAGGGCCCAAGGCTTTGAGCTCCTCCATGGCCGGCCCGATCCGCCAGTGCGACTCCGGCGCGGTCGATCACGGCAGCCACGCGTTCCCCTTCGCCAGTCGAACGCTGGTCGAACGCGGATTCGTCAGCTAGCGTGCAACGCGAATCTCGTTCACGTTCCTGACAGCGGCGACAGGTGGCGGCGATGCGGCGAGCTGTTCTTCTCGCAGTCCTGATCTTCTTCTCCTCGATGATCACTCCGGCGCGGGCCGAGTCGTTCGACGGCTCCGAGCTCCGGGTGTCCGGCGGGGTGTTCCGCGACGAGCACGGGCGCGAGGTCGTGTTGCGCGGCTTCAACGTCTCGGGCACGGCGAAACTCGCCGAGTACCGCGGCCTGCCGTTCGCGAACACGGCCGACGCGCGCAAGTCGGCACAGGCGATGAAACAGCTGACCGGCGCGAACGCCGTTCGGTTCCTGCTGACGTGGGCGTGGATCGAACCGCAACGCGGCCAGATCGACCACGCCTACCTCGACGGCGTCACGAACCAGCTGCGGGCGTTCACCGACCTCGGGATCCGCGTCTACCTCGACTTCCACCAGGACCTGTACTCGCGGTACCTGTTCAACAAGGACAGCTGGTACACCGGCGACGGCGCACCGGCGTGGGCGGCCAGCGGTTACCCCAAGGAGTCGTGCGGCGTCTGCTTCCACTGGGGCCAGAACATGAAGAACAACAACGCCGTCATCGCCGCCACCTACGACTTCTGGCACAACCGCAACGGCGTGCAGGACTCGTTCGTCAACGCGGCCGGCGAGGCGCTCAAGCACGTCAAGGAAGCCTTGCCCGCCAACGAGTTCAAGCTCGTCGTCGGCGTCGACCCGCTCAACGAGCCCTACGCGGGCAAGTACGACAGCGGTCAGACGTCGCAGATGTGGGAGCGCGACCTCCTGATGCCGTTCTACCAGCGGTTCCGCACGGAGATGGATGAAGTCGGCTGGACGGCGAAGCCCGCGTTCGTCGAGCCTTTGGTGTTCTGGAACCAGAACGTGGACTTCTTCGCCGAACCCGGTGGCCTCGCGCTGGTGCCGTCGCTGGGGGAGCGGTTCGTGTTCAACGCGCACTTCTACGACGGCAAAGCACAGTCCGGTGTCCTCATGCCGGGCAAGGCGGGCGACGGGCAGTACACCCAGGCGTTCGGCACGATCCGCGACCGCGCCAGGGCGCTCGGCACCACCTCGATCGTCTCCGAGTTCGGGCATCCGGTCTCGGGCTTCACCTCCGACAAGACCCCGTCGGTGCTCAAGGCGATCTACCAGGGCCTCGACTCCACCGCGCCGGGCGCGCGCTGGTGGTCGGCGCCGCGTGGCAGCGTGATCTCGGGCAGCCAGTGGCACTGGGACACCAACTACGGCCGTCACCGCGAGCTGATGAACGACAACCCCGGCAAGGTCAAGACCGACGGCGACGCGATGAACGACGAGCACTTCTCGGCGGTGAAGCTCGACGACGCCGGCAACGCGGTGCTCACCGTCGACCGCGCGCTCGTCGACCGCGTCTATCCGCAGGCCGTCGCGGGCACCACGCTCGCCTTCGCCTACGAGGACCGCGCCTACCAGACCTGGCAGCAGATCCCGTTGCCGAACGTCCGCACGCTGGTCGGCTCGGCACCGTTCGCCGTGCTCGTCTGGGACTCCACCGGTGGCACCGCGCCGACCGAGGTGCACCTGCCCGCGTCGCTGCGCTCGCCGCTGGTCGTGAGCTCGGCACCGGCAACGGTGGACGGCGACAAGCTGCTGCTGCGCGGAGGGGCCGGCAGGCAGTTCGCACTGGTCACGGCCGCATCGGGAGGGAACACGGTGGCGGCGGAGGCAGAGCTGCGGCAGTGGTACCAGAGCTGGTGACTTGCAGGTGAAACGTAAAGTGGCACTGTGCGAACAAGGCCCACTCTGACCTGGTTGAACTCAGGCCCGTCGCTGCCGCGCACCTCCACCCTGACCGACGTCGTCCCGATCGTCGCCGACGGCGGGGTGCTGGTGCTCAGCGGCGCGGGCCTGTCCACGGAGTCCGGCATCCCGGACTACCGGGGCGTTGGCGGCTCCCTGCGCAAGCACACCCCGATGACCTACGAGGAGTTCACGACCAGCCAGGCCGGCAGGCAGCGCTACTGGGCCCGCAGCCACGTCGGCTGGCGCACCATCGCCCGCGCGCACCCCAACGCGGGCCATCACGCCGTCACCCGGCTCACTTCGAAGCTGTCCGGCGTCATCACCCAGAACGTCGACGGCCTGCACCAGGCCGCCGGGACGATGGACGTCGTCGAGCTGCACGGCGGCCTGGACCGCGTGATCTGCCTGGACTGCAAGCTGCTCTCGCCCCGCGTCGACCTGGACCGCCGCCTGCGCGAGGCCAACCCGGACTTCGCCGCGACCACCACCGAGATCAACCCGGACGGCGACGTGTTCCTGCCGGAGGACCAGGTCCGCGGCTTCGAGGTCGTCGGCTGCGTCGAGTGCGGCGGTGTGCTGAAACCGGACGTCGTGTTCTTCGGCGAGAACGTCCCGCGCCCGCGCGTCGAGCAGTGCTACTCACTCGTCGACAACGCCCGTGCGCTGCTGGTCCTCGGCTCCTCGCTGACGGTCATGTCCGGCCTGAGGTTCGTGCGACGCGCTTCGACGGCCGGCCTGCCGGTCGTGATCATCAACCGCGGTGAGACGCGAGGCGACCCGTACGCGTCCCACCGGGTCGATCTGCCGCTCGGCACATCGCTCACGGAACTGGCGGACGCCGTTCTCTAGTTCTGCGACCGGAACTGGTCCAGCACGCGCCGCTCGCGCTTCGTCGGCCGCCCGGCCCCGCGGTCGCGCCGGGCGATCGGAGCCTCCACCGGTGGCGGGGGAGTGCGGTCGATGAAACAGGTGGCCGCGTCCGCCGCGCCCACCCGTTTCTGGATCACCCGGACCACTTCGACGATGCGGGTCTTGTCGCCCACCCGAGCCCTGACCTGGTCGCCGGGCACGACCGTCGCCGAGGCCTTCGCGGGCTTGTCGTTGATGCGCACGTGGCCGCCCTTGCACGCCTGAGAGGCGTCCGGGCGGGTCTTCGTCAGCCGGACCGCCCACAGCCAGCGGTCGATGCGCGTGGACTCCACCCCGCCATCATCGCACTGTCGCAGATCATGAGGATCCTGGCGGTCTCCACGTTCGGTTGCACGAGAACGCGCCGGCCGATGCGATGCGAACGATCTGTTCCGGAGGCTCAAAGCTCCACTGTGGACTGAAGGCCGAGCATCCGTGCCAGCCCTGATAGTTCGAGCACCCGTGTCACCTGAGGAGACGCTGCGGACAACCGCAGCCTGCCCGCCGCGGCCGAGGCGCGGGCATGTCCGCGCACCAGGGCGCTGATCCCGCTGGAATCGCAGAACGTGACGCCGGTGAGGTCCAGCACGACGTAGCGGTGGCCTTTGTCGAGGAGGCGGTCGAGCCGTGTGAGCAGGCGTTCCGAGCCGGTTCCGGCGAGTTCACCGGTGACGGTGAGAAGGGTGGAGGCAGGCGACGACTCGGTCACCGTGACTTCGAGCATTTCGCAGTGGTACCCAGTCGGCGCCGCCCGGAAACGCGGTCCGCTGACCGGATTGGAAGTTGTCCGGCCGGTCGGGCCAGGAGTTCTCTCGCAGCAAGCCGCGAAAGGGGACCCACGTGCGCGTTCTGCTGACCTCGTTGCCCATTGCGCGAGACCAACGAGTACGGCGGCCAGATCGCCGCCGAGGTGCTCGGCATCCCGCACGCGCTGGTCGACATCGCCCCGTCGCACCGCTGGAGATCCCGCTCCTCGACGAACGCAAGGACAAGGTGCGCGCCAAGTTCGGGGGTGTGCGCGACCGAACCGTGCTTCACCGCCGGTCTCACCCCGGCGTTGTGGCACCCGGCCCAGCACTACCCGAGATCCCGCAACAGGAACTGCTCAACACGGCCAAGGTGTTCGTGACGCACGCCGGATACAGCAGCGTGCGGGAGGCGTTGACCGCCGGGGTGCCGATGGTGTGCCTGCCGTTGTTCGCCGACCAGCGGCGCAACGCCGCGCGAATTCAAGATCTGAAAGCGGGAATCCAGGTGGAAGTGAAAGATCTCACCGCCGCCGTTCTCGCCGAACGCGTCCACCACGTGCTGGATACCAGGACTTACTGTGATGCGGCTGAGAGTTTCGCCGCGGAGATGGCCGAGCTGCCGGTTTTCACGAATATTCCGGACCACCTCGTATCCGCTGCGTGACGACGTTTTGGCTGTGGCCAAAAGCTTCGACGGTAATTTCGTCCGTATGGAGACTGGCGGTGGGGCAGGTACTTGTTGGGGAGAACAGGTTGCCTGATACAGGGGAATACAGGGGGATATATGAAGAGGCACGTGCGCGACAGTTTCTTCGTCGTGGGCGAAGGTGTGCTGGAATTCGACGGCAGAGGTGAGGCCACCACGCGTCAGCCCTCCACGACGGAGGAGTTGCGCAGGTTCCGGTTCTCGCGACTGGGGCCGAAGGGCCCGCGAACGGACGAGGCGTTGCGAGAGGCGCTCGCGCTGGCCATGACGCCGTCCGGCTCGCAGCCCGACTCGGAGAACCCGGCCGTCCCGGCGGGCTTCACCTACCTCGGCCAGTTCGTCGACCACGACCTGACGATGGACCGCACCGAGTCGCAGCTCGGCCAGGACGTCAACGTGGACGAGCTGATGCAGGGCCGCTCGCCGGCGCTGGACCTCGACTCGGTCTACGGCCGCGGCCCGCGCGACAAGGACGACCAGGTCTTCTACGCCGAGGACGGCGTGAAGCTCAAGATGGGCACCACCTCGCCGCTGGGGCCGGAGTTCCCTCCGTTCGAGGGCTTCGACCTGCCTCGCCGCGGTGGGACCGCGGGCACTGCGGCGGATCGCCGCGCGCCGCTGATCCCGGACGCGCGCAACGACGAGAACCTGGCGATCGCCCAGACACACCTGGCGTTCATCCGCTTCCACAACCGCGTGGTCGACGAGCTCGCGCTCACCGGCCTCACGGGTGACCGGCTGTTCCGCGCCGCCAAGGAACTCGTGGTGCGGCACTACCAGTGGATGCTGAGGACGGACTTCCTGCCGCGCATCATCGATCCGGCGATCGTGGACGACGTCTTCACCAACGGCCGCAGGTTCTTCGAGGTGCCCGGCGACTGCCACGGCCGGGACAACACCCCGACGATGCCGATCGAGTTCTCGGTCGCGTCCTACCGGCTCGGCCACAGCATGATCCGCGAGGCCTACCAGTGGAACCGCGTGTTCAACACGACCCAGGGCATCGCGGGAACGCTGTTCCTGCTGTTCGTGTTCACCGGTACCGCGGGCAACTTCGATCCCAGCTCCGCCGTGCCCGACCTGGACGACGTGAACAGGGGCAACACCTTCACGTTGCCCAGCAACTGGATCGCGGACTTCCGCCGCCTCTACGACTTCACCGAGGCGGACCGGGACGACCTGGTGCCCCCGGCGGAGTTCGGCGGCGGCAACCTCACCAAGCGGATCGACTCGCTGCTGGTGGACCCGCTGCGGCAGCTGCCTGCCGGCACGTTCGGCGGCCGCGGCACGCAGTTCCCCGAGATCCAGCGCAACCTCGCGTTCCGCAACCTGACCAGGGCGAACATGATGGAACTCGCCACCGGTCAGCAGATGGCGGAGCTCTTCGGGGTCGAGCCGCTCACCGCCGAGCAGATCCTGACCGGCAACGGTGGCGCGAACCTGGACGCGCTGACCGAGGACCAGAAGGCGCAGCTGGTCGAGGCGACGCCGTTGTGGTTCTACGTCCTGCGCGAGGCGGAGGTCGGCAACGGTCTGATGGGCCCGGTCGGTGGCCGGCTCACCGCCGAGGTGTTCCACCGGGCCATCGAGGGCAGCCGGATCTCGATCGTGCGCTCGCCGTACTGGCGGCCCACGCTCGGCCCGGACTCCAGCACGTTCCGCATGGTCGACCTGCTGCTGTTCGCCTTCGAGGGCAAGGCCGACCTGCTGAACCCGCTCGGGGACCCGGCACAGCCGAGCAGCTGATCTTCCTCGCTCGTCCTGTCTGGCTGGGTGGTGGCAGCCAGACAGGAGAGGGAGATCGATGTTGCGTCCAGAAACCACACGCCGCGAGAGCACGGAGGAACGCGTCACCCGTTTCGCGAGTGACGCCGGAATTCCGCTGCTGCGCATTGGACTGGGGGTCGTGTACCTCTGGTTCGGCGTGCTGAAGCTCTTTCCCGGTGGCAGCCCTGCCCAGGATCTCGTCGAACGCACGGTATCCGCGCTGACGTTCGGGATCATCCACGGGGATTTGGCCAGGCTGAGTTCCGCGATCACCGAGATCGGGATCGCACTGGTTCTGCTGAGCTTTCGCGCACCACGGTTGTGCGCGGTCCTGCTGATCGGTCACGTCGTGCTGGTGTCGACACCGCTGGTGTTGTTCCCGGGCGAGATGTGGGCCGGTCCGCTGCAGGCGTCGTTCGAAGCCCAGTACATCCTGAAGAACCTGGTGACCGTCGCCGCCGCGGTGGTCATCGCCTCATCGCACCCGAGGGTGCGGTGAGCGGGAGCCGCTCGATCCCCAGGTCGGGCGGCTCCCGGCAATTCAATTGGCCTCGGCGGTACGGTGCGATCCATGGGGGGATCACTCGCGCCGTTGGCGCGTCCGGCTTTCCGCTGGCTGCTCGCGGCCAGGGTGACGACCATGGCCGGCAACGCGATGGCGCAGATCGCGCTGGTGTTCGCCGTGCGGGACGTGACGGAGTCGGTGACCACGCTCGGCATCGTCGTGGCGACGCGCTCGATCACGAACCTGCTGTTCCTGTTGTGGGGCGGGGTCGTGGCGGACCGCCTGCCCCGCCAGCTCGTGCTCGTGGGGTCGTCCACGGTGTCGGCCCTCAGCCAGGGACTGCTCGCCGTGCTGGTGCTCACCGGGTCGGTGTCCATCCCGGCGTTCGTGGTGCTGGCGGCGGTGAACGGCATGTCAAGCGCGTTCTCGTTCCCCGCCTCCGCCGCCCTCGCTCCGCAGACCGTGCCCGCCGAGCTCCGGCAGCGCGCCAACGCGTTGCTGCGCCTCGGCCTGAACTCGTCGATGATCGCGGGCGCGTCGCTCGGCGGCCTGCTGATCGCCTTCGCCGGCCCTGGCTGGGGACTGGCGGTCGACGCGCTGTCGTTCGCGCTGGCGGGCCTGTGCTTCGCGTTCGTGCGCGTGCCCGCGGCCAGAATCGCCGCCGAGCACAAACCGGGCGTGCTGTCCGAGCTGCGGGTCGGCTGGACCGAGTTCGTGTCACGGCCCTGGGTGTGGATCGTGGTGGTGGCCTTCGTTCTCGTCAACGCGGCCTACGCCGGCGGCACGATGGTGCTCGGCCCAGTGCTCGCGGACACCGTGATCGGGCGCGAGACCTGGGGTTTCGTGCTGGCCGCGCAGACGGCGGGCATGGTCGCCGGTGCGTTCGTGGCACTGCGGCTCAAGGTGCGCCGGCTGCTGTTGTTCGGCTGCGCGTGCGTGGTGGCGTTCGTGGGCCTGCCCCTGGCTCTCGCCCTGCACCCCGAACCGTGGTTGCTCATGGCCACGGCCTTCGTGTGCGGACTGTGCATGGAGCAGTTCGGCGTGGCGTGGGAGACGTCGCTGCAACATCACGTGCCGGCGGACCGGCTCGCGCGGGTCTACTCCTACGACATGCTCGGGTCGATGGCGGCCGTTCCGCTCGCCCAGCTGGTGATCGGTCCGGTGTCGGGCGCCGCGGGGATCACCGCGACCCTGCTGGGCTGCGCGGCGATCCAGGTGGCCGCGACCCTGTTCATGGTCGCTTCGCGGTCCGTGCGGTCGGTCGAGAACGTTCCCTCGGTTCAACCGGTTCACTGACCTTCAGCGCTTCGTTGTGCCAGAGTGGTTCGCATGGGGAGAGTGCTGGGGGCACTGATCGTGATGCTGCTGTGCGCGGCGTGCGGCCGGGCGGACCTGAAGACGGCGGACGGGTTGCCGTCAGTCCTGCCGACCGGAACGCCGACGGAAACACCGCCGCCGACCGTGCCGACGAGCCTGTCGCCCGCTGGGCCGTGCCAGGTCGAGGAGAAGGTGCCGGAGCCGGTGGTGCAGACGGTACCTCCGGCGCAGCCCACGGGTGGGGCGACTCCGGACGTGGCCCCGCACAACGCCGAGAACAGCCGCTGGAAGCAGCGCAAGCCGTTGAACGCCAAGGGTGTCCAAACAGGACGCGACACGATCGCGCGGGTCCGGCCGGTCCTGGAGCGGGTGTGCGGGTCGGGCGACTTCTCGGTGGACGCCACGAAGAAGGCGCTGAGCGGGTACGAGGCGTACGTGATCCGGCCGTACGAGCGGGAGACGTTCGTCGGGTTCACGATCACGGTGTCGAACGGGCCGACCGAACGCGTGACGTGCCTGATCGGTGACCTGAAGCCCGGTCTGGTGCGGATCTTCGTCGACGGCACCACCGGCGAAGGTGACTGCTACGAACCGAAATCGCACTGACGCTGTGGATCACACCGCAGCGGTACCGATCAGTCCGTTGCGCGTCACCCGAGTCGCGAGCTCTTCCTCCGTCAGGTGCTCGGTGTTCTCGGGCCTGCGAGGCAGCACCATGTACCGCGTCTCGGCGTTCGCGTCCCACACCCGGATCTCGGTGTCGTCCGGCAGCGTGAACCCGAACTGTTCGAGCACCTCGCGCGGGTGGCTGACGACCTTCGAGCGGTAGGCCGTGCTCTTGTACCAGGTCGGCGACGGTCCGAGCAACGCGATCGGGTAGCAGCTGCAGAGCGTGCAGACGATCACGTTGTGGACCTGCGGGGTGTTCTCGACGACCAGCAGCCGTTGCACCTGAAGTCCGCCGCCCATCGACAACCCGATCGCGGGCAACGCCTCGTTCGCGTCGTCGAGCAGCCGTGCCCTGAACTCGGGATCGACCCAGGCGCGCGCCACCACCCGGAACCCGTTGGCGGGCGTGGCCTTGTGCGCGAACGCCTCCAGTGCGCGGTCCAGTTCGGCCGCGTCCAGCAGCCCCTTCTCCTCGAGGATCGCTTCCAGTTCCCGGACGCGCGCGGCGATGGGGGAGTCGTCGTGGTCGTCACTCATCGCTGAGGTAGTCCTCCCAGAGGGACAGCGTCACGTTGTGATCGCCCTGTCCGAACAGTTCCCGTGCGGTGAACCGCACCAGGTAAACCGGCTGTGGCCGCTCGATTCCGCGCGATCGCAGGTCCGCCAGTGGATGCACGCCGTCGCTGCCGACCACCACGCCCACCCGTCCGCGCGCATAGCCCGGCAGCCGCGTGTGATGATCCGGGTCCACAGTGGACGTCCGCACGCGGTCGCCTTCGGTGTATCGCTCAGACATGGCCCTTCTCCCGCAGCAACGTCTGGATCCCGCGCAACCAGTTCTCGTAGTACGACGACTCGTGCGACATCGTCCGCTCGACCGCGTCGCGGAACTCGTCGAGGTTGTAGACGCCTCGTCCGATCAGCGCCCGGTTCATCGCGAAGACGTGTGCCTCCCAGTCCGCGTGGAACATCGGCTCGTCCAGCTCCTCGAGCACCGGCCCGAACCCGTCCTGCCCGCCGACGTCGTTGATCCTCGGCATCTCACCTCCTGCGCTCAGCCAGATTCTGCGCTGCTTCCCGCCAGTTCGGGAAGTGGAACTCGAAACCGGCCTCCCGCAACCGTCCCGGCACGACCCGGCGGCTCTTGAGCAGCAACTCGGTGTCGCTCCTGATCGCGAACGCCCCGATCTCGGCCATCCACGACGTCGCGGGCAGCCCTGCCGGGATCCGCCAGGCCTTCCGCAGCTCACGCATGAAGTCTTTCTGCGGCACCGGGTTCGGCGCTGCGAGATTCACCGCGCCCTCGATCGGTTCCCTGATCAGCAGCGCGATCGCCCGCACGAAGTCGTCGTCGTGGATCCACGACACGTACTGCCGCCCGCCCGCGATCGGTCCGCCGAGTCCCAGTCGCGTGAGCCACGACAGGTAGTCGAACACGCCGCCCTTGTCCGGGCTCATCACCATCGCCGCCCGCAGTGCGACCTTGCGGGTCTGCGGTGTGTCGGCCTCGTTCAGCTCTGCTTCCCACCGCTTGGCGATCTCGACGCTGTACGCCCAGTAACCCGGCACGTCCTTCTCGCGGCCGCCGATGATCCCGGTTTCCTCGTCGTTCGGTGCGTCGAACCGGTGTGCGTAGATGGTCGCGGTGCTCATCTGCAGCCAGACGCTGGGTGGCTTTGCGGCTTTCGAGATCGCCTGGCCGACCACTCGTGCGGAGTCCACTCGTGAGCGCATCATCTGTTGCAGGTTCTCGGCGGTGTACCGGCAGCTCACGCTTCTGCCGGCCAGGTTGATCACTACGTCGGCGCCGTCGATCTCGCTCGCCCAGTCGCCCAGGGTGCTGCCGTCCCAGCGCACGCCGGTGCTTCGGCTGATGATCACTACCTCGTGGCCTGCCGCTGTCAGGGTCCGGTGCAGCACGGTGCCCACTTGGCCGGTGCCGCCTGGGATCACGATCTTCATGTTGCTCGACGTTAGTCCTGGCTTGCTGAGAACCACGGCTGGCGCCGACCCGGCACATGCCCTCCTTCGTCGGGCGTGCCGGAACGAATTTCTGTGGTTGGAAGAATTTGTCACTCGATCGTGTGTCGCTCAGCCCCCTTTGGCGTTTTTGATCACGAATAGAATGGCAGCATGGAAGCGGTCGAGGTTCTCGATGCTCTCGCCTATCATCAGAAACAAGTTGCTTATCATCAGGCGCAGGCTATTCGTGTGCTCGCTGAGTACGCTGTCGTGTGCGCGGGTGATGAGTTCTTCGACGCTGAGATCGCGGCGGCGATGCACTGGACGTCGCGGTGGACGACTGACCAGGTTCACCTGGCGGTGGAGTTGGCGAGCAAGTTGCCGCAGACGCTGGACGCGTTGGAGAAGGGTGAGATCGACCTCTACAAGGCCCGCGTGCTGTACGAGCGGACGTTGCCGTTGACGGCGGATCTGGCCGCCGAGGTCGAGGAGCGGGTGCTGGTCAAGGCGCCCGAGCAGACCGGC